>QKGJ01000145.1 GCA_003251275.1 Ignavibacteria bacterium | reverse complement strand
TTCCTCCTTGCAACTAAGCTGGCGATGATGGTTCCGTTCATCTCCGATCTAGCGATGCGTGCACACGCATTTTCCGCGTTGTGCAGCGCGGTTGCGATCATGTTTGTGTACCTGGTGATTGCAAAAGTTGTGATTCACTTCCATGGCATTCCGGCCACGATGATTGATCGCATTGCCGTGTATGGCAGCGGGATTATCGGAGCCTTCGCTCTTGCGTTCAGCACCACATATTGGGACAATTCGATTGAGGCGGAGGTGTACGGCGTCAGCATGCTCTTCCTGACTGCGATCATGTGGCTTGCGTTCCGGTGGCTCGAGCGCTCGGAGAAACCCGGGAATGAAAAATACTTCCTCATGATCGCCTATCTCATCGGGCTGTCGCTCGGTGTGCATCTTCTCGCCCTTCTGACGATCTTTCCGGTTCTGATGATGATCTACTTCAGAAAATTTGAGTTTTCAAGGAAGTCCTTTTTCATCTTTTCGCTTATTGCGGCCGGCGTTTTCTTTGTGGTCTATCCCGGCATCGTCAAGTTCTTTCCCGATATGATGGACGGAAATTTCCGAGGCACCCACAGTCAAGTGGTGGCGGCGATTCCGTGGCTCTTGATAGGCGCGGTGGGCTATGGCGTCTATCGCACCTTTCAAAAGAAACAGCAGGTTGCCCATATCGCCCTTCTGTCCATACTCCTCATCTTCATTGGGTATACTACGTATACAGTTGTGCTCATTCGCGCAAACACTGCAGTACCCATGAACGAAAACGATCCGAGTAATCTGGAACGACTAACATCGTATCTCGGTCGTGAACAATATGGCAACGCACCTCTTATCATGCCGCGCCGATACAGTGAGGAGCCTCATCAACAGGGGATCTACACCAATTACAGCAGCGACATGGACTTCCTCTGGCGCTACCAGATCAATCATATGTTCACAAGGGATCTTGCTTGGAATTTTATCGGGCGTGAGGGTGACTATCAGGAGAGTGGCGTAGCGTGGAAGGATACCTTTGCGATTCCGTTTCTCATCGGATTACTGGGTCTGTATTATCAGTTTAAGAGAGATTGGAAGATGGGACTGGTTTTTCTGGCCATGTTTATTATTCTTGGTCCCATCCTTGCCCTCTATCAGAATCAGCAGGAACCCCAGCCGCGGGAGCGCGATTATTTTTACGTGGGAGCGTTTTATGTTTTTGCCGTCTGGATCGCCCTCGGCGTCGTTGCACTAATTGACCTGGTGAAACAAAGGATGAAGGCATCGGGGGGGAAAGATTCTGCTGGTTTTGCAATTGCCGCGGCTTGTCTTCTGCTTGTCCCGGGAAATCTTATCCGGTTAAATTATGCTGATAAGGACCGGTCCGGTAACTATATCGCGTGGGATTATTCTTACAACATTCTTCAGACATGCGAGAAGGACGCGATCATTTTCACAAACGGCGACAATGATACATTCCCCTTATGGTATCTCCAGGATGTCGAAGGCGTTCGTCGTGATGTGCGAATCGTGAATCTCAGTCTGGTGAACACGCCGTGGTACATACGCCAGATGCGAGAGAAGCCGTACTTCAAGGAAGCCAAGGCTGTCCCGATTAGTTTTGATGATGACCAGATCGGGCGCCTCAGACCGTACCAATGGGAAAGCACTCTTATGCGTTTGCCCGTGCCGGAGCAATTCCTAGTTAAGCGTCCGGTTGAAGTGGGCGGCGAACTGCCCGCTGAAGCTCACCAACAGTTTTTCGTTGAGGACACCGCCGTCTTGCGAAAGAAAGCCATTGAGTGGACGATGCCCCCGACACTGAGGTTTGGCAATGTCAATGGCATTAAGGTCCAAGACATTATGGTGCGCGATATTATCTTCACCAATCAATGGAAACGTCCTATCTACTTTGCGGTCACAGTTTCTCCCGACAGCAAGATCGGTCTCGAAAATTACCTCTGGTATTGTGGGTTGGCCTGGCGTTTGGAGCCGCGAAAGATCGAGAATCAGGGGGCCGCGTTGAATCTTGATATTCTTGAAAAGAATCTGATGAAAGAACCCAAGGGCTTTTCCACGGAGCCGCAATATGGCTACAAATTTCGGAACATCGCGAATCCCAGCGTCCATCTCGACGACAATGCAACCCGGCTGATGTCGAACTATCGGGCCGCATATATCCGTCTCGCGGAATACTATGCGGGGATTGAGGGAAAGCCCGACCTCAGTTCTCACACACTCGATACAATGGAAGCAAAGATTCCGCGTGCGCGGGTGGATATGGGGTGGGATCTGACATACTATGTCGCCACGCTTTACAACCGAATCGGTCAGAGGGGGAAATATGATTCTCTCGTGAATGAAATCGAGCCGTCACTTGCCGCCATGATTGAATCGGGGGCGAGACCTTCGGCATCATACTACGGGTATAACCCTTATCAGGCTTTGATTGATATTTATGAGACAAGAAAAGAATATGCGAAGCTTCTGAACCTCTGGCAGCGGCTGCTGGTGCTCTACCCCAATGATCAAATGGTGAAGCAGCGTATGGCGGAGACACAGTTCAAATTGAATAGTCAACAGTCAACCCTTCCATCCGCTGAAGATTCAGGAGTTTCTAAAAAGTGAAAAAGGCACTCATTACCGGGATTACTGGTCAGGACGGGTCGTATCTCGCGGATTTCCTCCTCTCGAAGAAATACAAAGTCTACGGGATTGTTCGTAGATCAAGCACCGAAAAAGTTGAAAGGATAGAGCATCTTCGTGGGAAGGTAACTATTGTTCAAGCTGATCTTCTCGACCAGTTTTCGCTTATTGATGCCGTAAAATCGACACGGCCCCACGAGATATACAATCTTGCTGCTCAATCATTTGTTCCGACTTCATGGACTCAGGCCACACTAACAGGAGAGTTTACGGCACTCGGTGTGACAAAACTCCTTGAAGCAATCCGACATGTGGATGACAAAATCAGATTCTATCAGGCAAGCAGCAGCGAGATGTTTGGTTTGGTGCAGGAAACGCCACAGACCGAGAAGACCCCATTCTATCCTCGCAGTCCTTACGGTGTGGCGAAAGTTTATGGTCATTTCATCACCGTCAATTACCGTGAAAGTTACGACCTCTTCGCGGTCTCAGGAATTCTGTTTAATCATGAGTCACCCCGCAGAGGCCTGGAGTTTGTCACAAGGAAGATTTCTGATGGCGCGGTTCGGATTGCTCTTGGCTTGGCGAAAGAACTGAGACTTGGCAATTTGAATTCAAAGAGAGACTGGGGGTATGCGGGAGACTACGTTGAAGCAATGTGGCTGATGCTTCAGCAAAAGAGGCCGCAGGATTTTGTAATTGCGACGGGCGAAACGCATACGGTGCGGGAGTTTGCGGAGGCGGCGTTCGATCACGTAGGGCTCAACTGGAAGAAGTTTGTCAAAGTGGATAAGAAATTCTACCGTCCGGCCGAAGTCAATGTCCTGTTAGGTAATCCTGCAAAGGCGAAAAAGGTTCTCCGCTGGAAACCACGTGTATCCTTCAATGAACTCGTTCGAATGATGGTAGATGCCGATCTGGCTCGCTTGGAAAAAAAGAAAGCGAGACGGTAAGAAAAGGATGCGAGTTCTCATTACTGGCATTGACGGTTTTGTTGGAAGTCATACTGCAGAGTTTCTCCTTCGCCAAGGAAGTATTGAAGTACACGGCACTATCATTCCGGGCAGTCCGAATCCGAACGTCGCAGAAATTCAATCATCCCTTAACCTTCATACGGTCGATCTTGTAGACAGCGAGCAAGTATTTTCCGTAGTCCGTTCGATTCAACCAGACCGCATTATTCATCTGGCAGGGCAGGCTTTTGTGCCGACGTCCGTTCGAGATCCCATCGGAACATTTCAGGTTAATATTTTTGGCGGAGTGGCCATTCTTGAGTCGGCCCGCCGAATGTCCGAAGAGGGAAAGAAGAGTGCAGTCTTAATGATAAGCACAGGAGAAGTTTATGGTCGTGTTGATGAAAACCAAATGCCGATTACGGAAGATTTTCCTCTCCGGCCGAACAATCCCTATGCCGCGAGTAAGGCATCTATTGACCTTATTTCCCAGCAATACCGCAGTAGCTTCGGCCTCGACGTAACTGTTGCTCGACCGTTCAATCATGTTGGACCTAGACAAAATCCGATATTTGTATGCTCAGACTTTGCGAAGCAGGTGGCAGAGATATCTCTTGGCATGCGTCAGCCGCAGTTACATGTGGGGAACATCGACTCGGAGCGGGATTTTACAGATGTGCGCGATGTTATACGAGCGTACTGGAGTCTCCTTGAGAAGTCGCACCTAGATCCCGTTTATAATGTCTGTACAGGGTCTCCCATGAAAATCCGGCGAATTTTGGATCAACTTATTTCCCTTTCACGCAAGGAAATCAAGGTCGTGATTGAAAAGGATCGTCTCCGTGCTTACGATGTTCCTGTGGTCATCGGAAGTGCCAACCGACTCAGGGAGGCGACAGGATGGATGCCAACCATCAAGATCGAAGACACCATCCGGGAGTTGTATGAGTATTGGAAACACCAACTCTCTGCCTCGTGAGATATCTATTCTCTGACCCGCCCAACAACTTCCGCAATGAACATTCTCATCGCTAACTGGCAGGACATCAAGAATCCGCTCGCCGGAGGGGCGGAGGTGCACCTGCATGAAGTGTTTTCCCGTATTGCACGCAGAGGGCATTCGGTGACGCTCTGTTGTTCAGGGTTCAATGCAGCATTGCCGGAGGAAGAGATCAACGGGGTTCGAGTTCTACGTACAGGCGGGAGGTATTTGTTTAACTTTCGATTCTTCCTTCTCTATATGAAGCGATTGAGGAAAGAATCCTTCGATCTCATTGTCGATGACATGAACAAGATTCCATTTTTCACTCCTTTGTTTTCTCGTTCCCCGATTTTCGGAGTGACACACCATCTGTTCGGGAGAAGCATTTTTCGGGAAACGAATTTTCTCCTTGCATCTTATGTTTTCCTCATGGAAACAATGGCAATTTGGGTGTACAGGATGAGGAGAGTCCCTTTTGTCGTTGGCTCTCCAAGCACCTACCGCGAATTGCTCGAAAAGGGATTTCCGAAGGAATCGGTGCACCTGGTTCATTACGGTGTGGATCATCAATCACACAAACGGACCGGCGTTACGAAGAACGAGAGGCCTCTGATAGCGTACTTCGGTCGGTTGAAGAGATATAAAAGTGTTGATCACCTTCTTCAAGCGATTCCAATCGTTCTCCGTTCCGTGCCGTCTCTTAGAGTGGTTATTGCCGGCGAAGGAGACGATCGCCCGCGCTTAGAGGAAATAGCGAATCGCCTCGGCTTGAATGACTCAGTGGAGTTTACCGGCTTTATTTCCCAGGAAAGAAAAATTGAACTGCTGCAGCAATTGTGGTGCAAGGTCACGACTTCGTCAAAGGAAGGATGGGGGTTGACCGTGATTGAGGCGAATGCCTGCGGCACGCCTGTCATTGCCAGTGATGTGGAAGGCTTGCGGGATGCTGTGAAGGATGGTGAAACCGGACTTCTTTATTCATACGGTAGTATCGAGGGACTTGCCTCATCAATCACTCGCGTGCTGACGGATGAGACGCTTCGCCGAAAGCTGGAAGACAACGCGCTTCGATGGTCGCAGGAGTTCGATTGGGAAAGGACTGCGGAAGAAACGGAAAAGCTTCTCACCGCGCAAATACAAAAAACCGCATAGTTACAGTTGATTTATAAGCCGTCGAAGAACTTCCTTTCGATCTTCAATGGAGAGATTTCTCAACTGGTACGCCCGCCGTCCCGCGAGGTGGTATCCCGTAAGAAAACCAGCCGTCGCTCCAAAGATCGGGAGAACTGGAATTCCGGTAAGTGCACCTGCAGCGCCTCCCAAACCTACTCCCATCAAAGATGCAAGCACACGAGGGTCGCGTGAGAAAGAATCGTTTGCCTGCTTGAGCTGATCCAGCGCAGCAATCGGGATGGAGAACCTCTGCTTGTCCACAGACGCTGCAAGATAGTCGCCATAAATTCTATACATCCCGGCACCCTGAATGAAAATACCGTTGGACATGCGGATGTTCCATAGAGCGGTAGGTTGTTCCTCTGCGAAGGTGTCGGTGAATGAATCATAGGTGGTCGAGTTAGACGCGGTTGCGCTCATCCGAAGCCTCTCTTCAAAGTTGATTCGTAAAAACGAGTTTGGAGTGCCGACAAGATACAATCAAAAATCGGAGAGGAACATACCGCAATCGCGGTATTTTGCCAATGCTCAAAGGCGAAATGAGATAAGAAAAGGGGCACTACACGTGGAAGCGATTCCAAAGCAGGAGGGTGGAGGTGGAAATAGTGCTTACCTCTTTTTGGTTTTCCCGCTTTGTAAGCGC
This sequence comes from Ignavibacteria bacterium, assembly GCA_003251275.1. Classification (GTDB taxonomy): domain Bacteria; phylum Bacteroidota; class Ignavibacteria; order UBA10030; family UBA6906; genus SZUA-287. The sequence goes on along the minus strand of QKGJ01000145.1, from coordinate 4,086 downwards.
TTCAGAAGTTGGATCTGACCGGCGTGGTAGATGTCATGCGCAGCTACTCCGTAGATAACCTGCGCGTTTGTGAACTTGCTGTTGGATGTTCTCCTGTGCAACGATCCGGGCTTCATTCGTCTGACTGCATCATGCAAGGACTGATGCATGTCTTCGAGGAGGCGTAGATCAGACTGTAACGAAGCACGATCCATCTTATCCGGCCGCTTGAACCAGTTGCTTCCTTTTAACGGAAACGAGCCACGCTTTTCATTGAGAAGCCTTCTGCGCACTGTGTATTTCCAGTATGCCGAGTGCACCAGGACTTCCCAGATGTTGTGCCGTTTTCGCGCAGGACGCCATGCCGCTTGTTTTGGGGTCAAGCCACGGAGGGAGCCGCGAAGATTCGGACCATGCCAAGTCTTCTTCTTATATCCCTCCTCTAATAAATTAAGAAGTAGTCGTATCTCTCTGTTCATCGGACCTCCTGATTCATGCGATGAAACGCATCGGAAATTATTTTCACACAATCGGACGGTGACTTCGCTCTCCGAACAAGCGTTGCCGCATCCGCACGTCCTTCAAGAAGAAGCCTGTCGTCCATAGTCTTCACTATAGACTCCCAGAAAGAACCTACGATGATTGTCGGTTTCTGTTGCAGCATCCCCTTATTCATTAATTCCCACACTGCTGCAAGCTCCAGCAGCGTGCCTGTTCCGCCAGGGAGAATAACATATGCATCGCCGAACGATACGAGTTTCATCAGCCGATCGATATGGCTTTGCTCGCGAATCTCCTTGTCAATCCATCTGTTTGCAGTTCCCTTAAAGACGGAGGCGGTTACTCCGTTTGTTGCACCACCTGAATCCTTCGCGCCTTTCGCCGATGCTTCCATGGTGCCGCCGTATCCTCCGTTGCAGATCTCAAAACCGGCTAGTGCGAGTGCCTTTCCAACGGCATACGCGTTATTATACTCTTCGCTCCCTGGCTGAGGGGTGGCGCTCCCGAACACTGCGACGATTTTCTTCCTCGTGTCGGTCAATTGACAAACTCCCATGCAACCCCAAAACGAACAGATCGTTCTTCGACAGGATAATAGGGGGTGAGAAAATATTTGGTGTCGAGGAGATTTTGCCAGAGCAAATGGATGTACGCATCCCCGATGTGGGCGATCATCAGAAAATCCAAAGACGATGCTGGCCCAATTGTCGGACCACTGTGCATTGCGTATGCCAGGACTTCCGGATTGAACGTGGCGCCGTGGTGCTTCGTGATCACGCGCCCCTGAAATCCTGCTTTAAGATCCAGGTGATCCTGAAATAGTTTATCTCGAAAGAAAACACCGCCACGCGCTGAGAATTCCGGGAGGAGTGCTTCATTTGATTTTCTATTTGCTTCGTTTTGAAAAAGAAGCGTTCCTTCGAGGAACAATCGCCAAATCCTAATTGCAAAGGCTCCTTCAACTCCGCCAATCGTTGTTTTAACACCTTCTCCTGCATTCTCGATAGATATTGGTGGAAAGGAAGAGCTTAATGTAGTGAAAGGCGTTAAGATCAGAATCGGATTCTCGATGGTCTTTTGAAAATAGGTGATACTTACCTTTCCATGCTCGCCATCCCATTCAACTCCAAAGCCAAACTGTCGATGCTTCTCGGCAAGCGTTGTTCTCTTTGGTGCTGCAACTCCACTCCAAGCTAGTTCCGTGTACGTCGGCAGACGGCGCGAAAGGGAATAGCCTCCACACAACTGGAAGTTATCAGTAAATCTCCAACGCACATCACCGCCGATACCGGTGTAGGATTCCTTGAGATAGCGGTCAAGTCGCGCGAAGCCGGCGACGGTGAATCCGTATGGCAGGAACAACTCTTCCTGTGCAGATGCGCTCCCGATGAAATTTCTGCGTCGGCCAATGGTCGGACTTCCTTCCACCTGCCGGAGTTCGGCGTTCCCGCGAAGCGTGAGCGCCTGCCACTTGTTGGCAAGGGTCTGTGTAAAGAGGCCTCCCATCCATGACGATATATGGTCGGCTTCGACCACGGGCCGCGATGCACCGGACCGCGCTTCATCCCGAAACTCCCTTCTATTGTGGGAATAGTAGAAAGTAAGCGTCGAAGCGTTTGTTGTGTCCCCAAGAAAATGCGCGCGCAACGTCAGGTCGAGGTCATGGCGAAAGACCCGCTCCCGTGTATCGTTGTTGAGAACAGGTGCAACAACACCGAACGCATCTGCGGTTACCTGCGTCCCAACATCCACGCCGCCGTTCATTTCTGTCTTTGTGGAGGTGAAGTATTCCGACAAAATAATGTCGAAGCCTGGCGTTGGCTCATAACGCAATTTCGTTCGGACGTTCCATGCATCATGCGCTGAGTTCGTAAAGCGGCCATCGTTTCCCTGGTGTTGAAAGCCGAAGGAGAGGTTGAAGTCGCGCGTGATATTTTGCGCAAAGGTGCCGTCACTGAACTGGTAGTTGTACGGTCCTTGCGTGAAGTATATTTTTGAAAAGGGCCGGTTTGCGAGATAGTTCTTTGTCACCAGGTTGACTGCGCCCGCGGTTGCGTTGAGGCCGAAGAGAAAGGCACGGACCCCGGTGACTGTTTCCATCCGCTCAATGTACTCCGGGGAAAAGTAATAAAGATTGTAAGTGCCGCTGGCCGGTTCGTTCATCAACCGCCCATTCATCAGAAAAGCGACGGACCGCCAATCTTCACCGCGAATCGTAATGCCGCTGTACTGTCCCGGACTCTGCTGGTCGCGCACATAGACTCCTGGCAAGGTCGAAAGAATATCGCCCGTGGATGTCCTCTCAATCCAATTGATGTCATCGGATGTGAGAGTGCTCTGGGAGGAAAGCCCTTCATCGAGTGTTCCCACACGAGTGGGAAGTATTCTCCGCGCAACGGAATCAGGCTGGACAACAACGACCGAATCGGACCGTGCGAGCGTCGAGTCACGAGGAACCTTCAAAGAATCGTGAACAGCTGATGGATCAGATGGAACGGCAACAGCCGCTGTCGATGAAAGCCCCTGAGGATATACTACATTAAGGAAGAAAAGAAGAACGATGGCTGTGGAAACAATGTGGCGAAACCTGGAGTAAGTCGGCAATGGGAGTCCCGGTGAAGCAACGTGTGCGAAAAATATATTCAGAAGGGGGTAGAGAAGCAACTAATCGATAGGGGAGAAGTTCGGCGCAGTAATGAACGTGGCAAGTCCGATCTTCGAGAACGTTCCCGAGACTTCCTCCGCTCGCTTCGGGTTCTCAAAGAGGCCATAGACAGTAGAGCCGCTTCCGGACATGAGCGCGAAGAGAGCGCCGCTATCGGCCATCGCCTTCTTGATCTGTGCAATACTGGGATGATGGGGGAAGACCACCGGTTCAAAATCATTGAACAGCTTGTCGGTCAGTGTCGAAGGATTCTTCATTCCTTCCGCAAGGATCTTCTTGAAGTCTGTGGTTCGTTTGTTCGGAACGCAGTTCTCATATGCCCAGGCAGTGGGCACTTGAATCACGGGGTTGCAGACAAGGATAGTGTAAGGAATGCGAAGAGAAAAATACTCAAGCCTTTCACCCCGTCCGGAGCCGAGGGCCGTTCCTTTCTTCAAGAAAAATGGAACGTCGCTGCCGATGTTCAGGGCAATGTTTTGCAGATCTTTTTCTGCAACCTTACATTTCCAGAATCCGGGGAGTTCACGCAGAACCGTTGCTGCGTCGCTGCTTCCTCCACCCAGTCCCGAGCCCACTGGGATGTTCTTCGCAATGGTGATCTTGACTCCTTTGGCGACTCCGGCATGCTTCTTTAAGAAGGCTGCCGCTTTATAAGCAAGATTGTCAGCCCCCCCCGGTGCATCATCATTGTTGCTGATGACTTCAATTTTCTTGGACGCCGCGAATTTGATCTCATCGTAAAGATCAATCAAGTGAAAGACCGTCTCAATATTGTGAAATCCATCCGTCCGTTTTTCAATGATATGCAGACCAAGATTGATCTTGGCATAGGCGCGGTGCATAAAAGTCCCGTAAGAATGATGTCCAAGATATCCGAGAACGGTTTTAGAAGCAAGGACTCTTTTTTGCATCTCTTTGTGAAATTGCTATACTGTAACCAA
>QKGJ01000409.1 GCA_003251275.1 Ignavibacteria bacterium | reverse complement strand
CGTCGCTCTTTTTCTCCGTAAATAGTACCTGGGAAGGACGGATCTGCCAGCCCCCTATTCCCACTCCCCACCGAAGAAAATCCATAAAGTAAAATGCGTCCGCGTAAGGGACCCGTTCGGCGATCGGGACCATCTTCATCTTGCCGTACCACGGGATTTCAATTGTGCAAGGCTGAATGAACACAGCGGCGTTGAACACATCATAGCGCTGTCCAGTTATCGATCGTTTTGCGCTCGGAGGAGCCAGAGAACTGTCTTCATAGTACACGGCATGCTGAACACCTGTTAGCACGCTGACATCAAGCCGAGCCAATTCATTGCGGATGGTGTCAAGGAGACTCTGGCGGCTTGGCAGCAGAAGGAATTCGGGAATCGCCGTTTCAGGCCACAACACCACGTCAGGATGAGGCGATTGTTGTTCCAGAAGGCCTCGGGTTTTCTCGAGATAGATCCGCGCAACATCGAAGCTATTCCGTTTCCATTTCTCCCACGGATCAATGTTCGGTTGAACAATTCCGACTGTCACCTTTTTGCCAGCCATATTTTTGGGGACATTCGCCAGTATCGCAGCCCCATGCCAGCGTGGAACGATGAACACAACTATAAACAGTCCAATGAGAAGAAGGCTCCTTTGCGATAGAGGTTTGAATCTTCCGTTCGACAATCCGGAATATAATACAAAGGCGATAACGTTAAGAAGGAGAATCCAAAAGGAAATACCGTACACACCCGTGAAACTAATATACTGAATCGCTGAGATATCATATGTTTGGCTATTGCCAATCGTAATCCATGGAAAGGACCATTCACTCAGAGAGTGTGAATACTCGTACGCGATCCAAACGAAAGGAAATGATAAGATTGCAACGCCTCCGCCCAGGTATTTTTTTATATAGAGATACGCTCCAAATGGTAGAAAATAAAACAAGGGATGAACCAGCATTGTCACTCCACCGGCGATCATCATGTAGACGTCGTTTCCATGTTCGTACCCCCCAGTCCAATTAAGAGTGATAACATGAAAGACCATCATAGAAACATAGACATGCCGCAAAGCGGGTTTGATGCGATTGAAATCGCTCAATACGATAAGGATTGGGACAAGTCCAAAGCACGCCAGTACTCCCAGGTGGCTTGGCGGAAAAGAGAATCCGAGCATCAGGCCGGAGAGAACGCTCAATCCGTAATGGAGCAATCTCCCGGACGCGCTGGCAATTTTGTGCGCGGGTTCTCTACTCATGCATGAGTTATTCCTGCTTTTCGGACTTTTCGATCGTCTTGCCGGGGGTTACAAGCACCTTCTCAAGCATGAGCCAGCTGGTGATCAGAAAGAGTGCAATCAAAACGCCAAGAATTGACCCCGCGAGTATGTCCGATGGATAGTGGACGCCGACCGCCGGGCGCGAAAGCGCCACGAGAGAAGCCCATGCGACAAATGCCCAAGTCCACTTTCGGTAATAGAAGCTAAAGAGTGTTGCGACCGCAAAGTTGTTCACGGCATGTGAGGAGGGAAAGGACTTCCCTGTGCCACAATTCACGAGAAGATGCACATCTTCCAACACGCCGCACGGGCGAATACGACCCACCATTTCCTTGATTATCTTGCTGCTGATGGTATCTGCACAGACAAGAACGGGAATGAGGAGAAGGGCAACGGTACGCCCCGTCCTTCCCCCTTTGACCAACAGTCCTATCCAAACAAGACCAAGGACAATACGCACGGGTAGCAACTTATCATAATCTGTAATTAGCGGCCATAGAAAATCCCCTACAGGGTTACTGAGTGTCTCGTTGATGAATCGAAAGAGAGTAACATCAATCGAATAAAGGATATCCATCACGATTTCTTCTTTGAAGAACCGTTGCCATTCTTTTTGCGAGCAAAAAATGCAACTGAGAGGATGAGAACAACAATAACAAGAACACCCGTAATTATCTGACTGTACGTTTGAAGATAATAGAGAATGTCTTTCCAGTTATGTCCCAGTAGGTAGCCAGCATATATCAGCAGAGAGTTCCACGCTAGTGCGCTCACGAGTGAAAGAAGTGCGGTCCGGAGAAGGTGGAGTTCCGAGAGACCAGCAAAAAAGGACACTACTGCCCTTGTGCCGGAAAGAAAACGGTTGACGACAATGATCCAGTATCCGTAGGCTTGAAACCAGCTCTCGACTTTGCGGACTGCTGCAACAGGAATGAACGATATTTTTCCCTTCTCGAGAATAGAGTCTCCAAACCAATCCCCGATTTTGTACATCAGAACGAAACCAGCCGTGCTTCCCAGGGATGCTGCGAGGAGAAGTGGAAGGAATCCGACGTTGCCGGCCCCCGACAGAGACCCGGCAAACACAACAAGTAAGTCGCTGGGGGAGGGAGGAAAAATATTTTCAATGAAAGCGATTGCAAAGACAGTACCGCAAATGAGAAGCGGGCTCGCAGCATTGAGATATATAACTATCTGTTCGATCACGAATAGTCAGGGGAGATGGTGCTGAATACAGGCAACGGCATGAGCTGCAATCCCTTCTTGGCGCCCAAGATGACCCATCCCTTCATTGGTCGTCGCCTTGATGGACACTTGCCTCAGATCAACTTCCAGTGCATCCGCAATTGCCGAGCGCATTTTGTCGATATGAGGAAGAACTTTAGGTAGCTCCAGGATCAGCATTGAATCCACATTCACGACAGTAAATCCTTCTTCCCGGAGTAAATCGCGAACGCGGTGGAGCAACTTCAGGCTTGAGATGCCCTTGAACTGCGGATCAGAATTCGGAAAATGTTCGCCAATGTCGCCGAGGGCGGCGGCACCCAGAAGGGCATCTGCTATTGCATGGAGGAGAACGTCAGCATCAGAGTGGCCTTCCAGCCCACGCTCAAAGGGAATTTGCACGCCGCCAAGGACGAGCGCCCTGCCGTCGGCAAAGCGATGGGTGTCGAACCCGATACCGATACGAGGAATTGGCCGAGAAATGTGCTACCTTATTTCAAAATGTTGATAGGGTTCCGAACACGGTCTCCACGTCAATCGAAGATCCGTAACATGTGAGGCGCGTGGCCCGATGCGAATCGACTTCATGAATTCATCTAAAATTCCCCTCTCCCCTTCCGCCTCTATTTCAACGTCGCCGTTGTTGAGATTTCGAACGTAACCATTGATGCCGAGGTTCCTTGCCTGCTGGAGGACAAACCAGCGAAATCCCACTCCCTGCACAAGTCCGCCAACGATAATGTGTGCCCCAGTCTTCATTGAATCAAAGAATAATAGCACGGAGCGTAGCGAAAGTCAAGAGTGGCTTTTGCCCTCTTCGGGGACACCTTCATTGAATGCCAGCGGTATCGACCTATTCAACCCTCTGATGTGATCAGACAATTCCGAGAGAAGGACACCTCCTACGATCAACGTCCCACCCAGAATCCCAAGCGAACCAATATTTTCGCCGAGAACCAGGTACGCACTCACCGCAGCGAATACGGGTTCCACACTGAAGATAACCACCGCACGTGTTGGAGTTGTGTCCTTTTGATAGCGCGTTTGCACATAGGTGGTCACAATCGTCGCCATGATTGTCAGATAGAGGAACATGGTGACACCGACGACCGTGGGGGCAAAAACGATGTCTTCAAAAAGGCCAACGGCAATCCAGGTAAACAGCCCGGTCGACACCTGCTGAACAAATGTAAGCTGCAGTGGAGTCATGTTTTTTGACGCGACATCGAGATACACAATATAGAGAGCAAAGCTTACCGCGCAGAAAAGGGTTAGCCCGTCTCCCACATTGAAGGCCGAGCCTTCAGGTGAAGTGAGAAGAAACAGCCCGCCGGTCACCATGAGAATGCCAAGAAGGTTTCCGTAACGCGGAGCGCGCTTCTCAATAACAACCTGAAGAATGGGAACGAAGACAACCATCATTCCGGTGATGAATGCCGACTTCGATGCAGTGGTATACATCTGGCCAACGAGTTGAGCACCAAACCCAAGGAAGAGAAAGAACCCCAGAATAACCCCTTGCACAACGAACGCCCGCGGGATCGGGAAGATACGCCTCCAGAAAACCAAAAAGAAAAGAGACGCCAGGGAAAATCGTACTGCCACAAGAAAAAGGGGTGAGATATCACGCAGGGCGATCTTTGCAACGACGAAAGTGCTGCCCCAGACAAGTGTTGTTGAGAGAAGGGCAGCCTCCGCCCTCAAACGAGTTGTCATTCGTGATCCGTAGGAAACAAATAGAAGTAAGTCAGGCGACAACCCGGTTTGCGGCGCCTGCTTTTCCTGATTCGTACTGCTCGAAGAGACGGCCCCAATGTGTCGTTTCCTTCCAGTGCTCGAATACCTTTTCGTCCTTCAGCGGCCATCGGTAGTAGTCATGATACGCCTCTGACCCGAAAATAAAGAAATGCACCATCGGAGTACGAAAGAAAAGTTTTTGCAGACCCCGGAGAGGTCCAAACCATGCAAGGTTTCCAAAGAGACTGACACCATTGTTCCCTACAGTGAAACCCCAGGATTCCTTCGAAATATCCGCACCAATGATTTCTATTTCACGCGGATCTCCGACTCCCAACTTATCCTGATGGGCTACACTAATATACTCAATGGAAAGTGGATCAAAGCCCATCATCTTCGCTGCCACTGCATCAATCGCGACCTGATCAGCGCTGGCGAGCATGTAGTCCTTCACCACGGGAAACATTGTCCTGGGACCCGGCCCGTTCCCGGCAGTCGTTCCATCCATGATTGCAAAGATGCCCGAGTGAATTTCCTTTTGAATGGCGAGCAGGTCCACCAGGGTCTTGTGAATCCACGAATGAGTGTAGTGACGCTTCGTATTCAGCAATCCGCCAAACGCATTCTTCATTGCGCCGGTGGTCGTGGTATAGATATGGCATTTCACTGTCGGCAGGTGAACGATGTTCTTCCCGGCGAAGTAATCCGGAATGCTGATTCCCTCCGGGAAAATCTTATCCAGCACATGCATGCAAGCCTTGGGTTTGAACTTCACCCAGGCCATATCCTCCGGTTTGAAATTGAACAATACAGGAATCTCATACTGCTTGAAAATCGGGACGTAGTTGTTGAGGTCCTCCCCTTTGAAGGCATCCGTGACGACAGTTTTATTCTGGACACAGGAGATTCTGTTAAGTCCTGCCTTCTTGAGGGCAAGGATTGTCCCCTCCATTTGCCAAGGGGTGGTGTTTGCCGCAGGGAATGGGAAATGCCATGATATGTTGTCTTTGAGAATTGTCTCAGCGTTGAGGGAAAGAGCCTCTTTCATTCCAGCCAATTCAGTCAGGCGGAGAACATCATGGAGTACCGTTCGTGGAGATGTTCTAAGAACTGCAACCTTTGCTTTATTCAACGCTGTTCATTCCTTCTGCGATTCTCAAAAAACAGCAGTTTCTTCGTGGATGCCGTACACTTCTGCAAGTTTCGCACACATTTCACCAAGAGTAACGTACGTATGCGTGCAAGCAAGAAGATGAGGCATGATATTCACATTATCTCTTGCCGCCTGAAGAAGAGCGCTCAATGCGTTGTCAACATCCGCAGCATTGCGGGAAGCTCGTAATTCGGCGATTCTCTTCTTCTGCTTTACTTCCACTTCCGGCGAAATCAGGAGGATTGGGATTTCTATTTTTTCATCCTCTTCTTCGAACTGGTTTACTCCCACGATCACCTTCTCTTTTCGATCCAGCTCCAACTGATAGCGATATGCGGCCTCGGCAATTTCCCGCTGAAAAAATCCCGCCTCAATGGCCGGAATCACACCACCCAGTTCGTCAATCTTTTCGAAATACGCTTCGGCCTCCCTCTCCATTTTGTCTGTGAGATGTTCAACGAAGTAGCTGCCACCTAGTGGATCGACGGTATTGGTGACGCCAATTTCATGCGCAATGATCTGCTGTGTGCGCAAGGCTATTTTCACAGCCTTCTCCGAAGGCAACGCGAGAGTTTCATCCATTGAATTCGTATGAAGGGATTGCGTTCCACCGAGGACTCCTGCAAGTGCCTGAAAGGCTGTCCGCACTATATTATTTTCGGGCTGTTGTGCTGTGAGAGTGCAACCTGCGGTTTGTGTGTGGAAACGGAGAGTTAATGATTTGGGATTGGTCGCGCCGTATTTGTTTTTCATGCGCCGTGCCCAGATTCTCCGAGCCGCGCGAAATTTGGCAATCTCTTCAAAGAAGTCAAGATGAGAATTAAAGAAGAATGAAAGGCGTGGAACAAAGTCATCGACGTTCATCCCACGTTCAATGCCGGCTTCAACGTATGCGAATCCATCCGCCAATGTGAACGCCAATTCCTGAACAGCGGTCGACCCAGCTTCACGAATATGATATCCGCTGACCGAGATGGGGTTCCATCGGGGCATTTCCTTGCTGCAATACTCAACAAGATCGGTGAGGATCTTCATGGAAGGGCCTGGAGGATAAATCCATTCCTTCTGAGCAATATATTCCTTCAGAATGTCTGCCTGAATCGTTCCACGAAGTTCCTTTGGCCGCGCACCTTGTTTCTCCGCAACGGCAATATAGAACGCCATGATCATCGGGGCAGGCGCGTTGATAGTCATTGAAGTTGAGATGTCCTTAAGGCTAATACCTTTGAAAAGGATTTCCATATCTGCGAGAGAACTCACCGAAACTCCACAGATGCCCACCTCACCTTCTGCCAGTGGATCATCGCAATCTCTCCCCATCAGTGCGGGCAGGTCAAACGCTACGGAAAGTCCGTGCTGGCCATGGTCCAAAAGATACTGGTATCGTTCGTTGGTGTCTTCGGGTGTTCCGAACCCGGCGAATTGCCGCATAGTCCAGACCTTACCGCGGTACATCGTGTGATGAATACCCCGCGTGTAAGGGAACTCGCCGGGGAAACCAATGTCCGCAAGGTAGTTGATGTGCGCAACCTCTTCAGGCGTGTACAACAAGTCGATTGGTTTGCCACTGACTGTGGTGAATTTTGCCTGAAGCTGCTTTGAGGCGCGGGCCGTGGATTCCCACGTTGCTTTTCCTTCGCGTATCTTATCAATCCCGTTACTTTTCATGCTCTCTGTTTTTTCCAATGGTGGAGAGAAGTGTTTTCAACATAGCAAAAAAGCTGTCGGCTTACAAGAACGGTTGAAACTCGGGCAGAAGAGGGCGAGTAGCAAAAATCCACTAGGTTCGACCAAAACGTCGATCCAATTCATCCAATGGTATTTTGAGAACAATGGGGCGACCGTGCGGGCAAACATACGGCATTCGGGTTGCAAAGAGTTGATCAATCAGATTTCGCATCTCTTGCTCCGTGAGTGAATCTCCCGCTTTGATTGCTGCTTTGCAGGAATACGATTTTGCAACATTGTCTCTTACCTCAAGAGGGGAATGCTGCTGATACTCCTGGTAGACGGCAAGAAGCTCTCCCAGGATTGTTGATTCGCTTCCAACCTTTACATCGGGAGGGACAGCGTCAATGATCACGGTGTTTTTACCGAAGATCCGAATACCAAAGCCGAGAAGCTCAAAGTGCGGCAGTAACTCCTGCATCAGGGAGTATTCACCGGGAGTGAGCTGAATCGTCTCCGGGAAGAGAAGCTGCTGGGAGGAGTAAATTGCGTTCTCGAAACGCTGCAGGGTTCTCTCATACAGAATTCGCTCATGGGCCACATGCTGGTCAACCACTAGAAGTCCGTTCTTGACCTGCGAGAGAATATACTTATTGTGGAGCTGCCAGATGAGGGAGGCATGCGTTTCCTCACGGTCAACCGCCACGTGTGCCTGGGTCGGCGGTCCGGCGGTTGGTACCAAGAGTTGTCGAGCGATTGCATCGCCCGGCATTGCAGGGATAGCTCGACGAAATGAAAGTCCGGGTTCGGAAGTGGGAAAATCGAGATCACTAATTCCGGCATCAGAGTGTTGTCTTTCAGTAAACTTCATTCCGACAGACCCCGGCTCACCCTTCCCGCCTGTCACAGACAAGGCAGGTACGTGATCACCCGTGGAAAGAGACTTCCGCACTACGGTTGATACAAATCTGTAAATGCTCTGCTCATCTTCGAATTTTGCTTCCATCTTCGACGGGTGGACGTTGACATCCACCCGATGCGGGTCTACGTCAATCATGAGAAGAAAAAACGGATACGAGCCCTTCGTTAACAAATGCTCATAGGCGGAAAAGACGGCGTGATTGATGTTTCGATTCCCGATGGGGCGACGATTCAGAAAAAGAAATTGGTTTGCCTTCGTCTTCTGTCCAAAAGTGGGCTTTCCGATGAATCCGGTGAGTGAGATATAGTCCGTTGTTTCCTCGACGCGGAGCAGATGCTCCATCTGTCGTTGGCCGAAGACATCCAGCATTCTCTCCTCCATCGTCCCTTCCTGCAACTGGAATATCGTGTCCCCATCACTGATAAACCGAAAAGACATCTCGGGAAAGCTGAGAACGGCGCGTTGAACAGCGTCATACACGTGCCGAAACTCGGTATTGGCGCTCTTAAGAAATTTACGCCGCGCAGGAACATTATAAAATAGATTCTTGACAGTGACGGTGGTCCCCCGTTCTCTCCCTTCACGCGACAGAGAAACCTGTGTTCCGCCGTCAATTTGAAAGACGACGGCAACTTCATCCTCTTCGCGACGTGTTTTCATCGATACCTGGGAGACGGCAGCGATTGAAGCAAGGGCTTCTCCGCGAAAACCGTATGTCATGATCGCGTTGAGATCCTCGTAAGAGGAAATTTTACTTGTTGCATGCCGTTGAAAAGAGGCAACTGCGTCTGTCTCATCCATTCCCAATCCATCATCGACGACTTGAATCAGCTTCTTCCCTCCTTCTTCAATAATAACAGCAACGGACCGCGCTCCTGCGTCGAGGGCGTTCTCCAGAAGTTCCTTCACCACTGAAGCCGGTCGTTGCACCACTTCCCCGGCAGCGATTTTGTTTGCAATGTGAGCGGGAAGAACCTTGACTCGTCGTTGTATCATGTCGCTGTCTCCTCAAACAGGGCATCGACAAATTCCTTCCGGGAGAATGGCTGCAGATCATCGAGTTGTTCCCCTATGCCGACGAAACGAACTGGAATTTTCAGGGTACGGGTGATGGAAAGCGCTATCCCCCCTTTGGCCGTGCCATCGAGCTTTGTTATCACCAGTCCAGTGACACCGACCGCTGCACCGAATTCCCTCGCCTGTGTGATTCCGTTTTGCCCGGTCGTTGCATCGAGAATCAGGAGGGTTTCATGGGGCGCATCAGGATTTTGCTTTTGGATCACCCGTCTGATCTTTTTCAATTCCTCCATCAAATTGACACGGGTATGCAATCGGCCGGCTGTGTCAATAATAACAACATCGTCACCGCGCGCAGTGGCTGATTGAACGGCGTCGAAGGCGACGGCGGCGGGATCACCGTCCTTGGCGTGCCGTATCAGGTGAACGTCGGCTCGCTTTGCCCAAACCTCCAGTTGTTCATTCGCAGCCGCGCGAAAGGTATCCGCCGCACCAAGGGTCACTTTCATTCCACGCTGGGCAAAGTGATGCGCGAGCTTTCCAATAGTTGTTGTCTTCCCAACACCGTTTACCCCGACAACCATTATCACATGTGGTTTCTGGCCGGTAATGTTAAAGGGATCGGTGAACTCATTGCTTGTTTGGACAAATTGCCGTTGGATCTCATCCCGGAGCAAATGCTGAAGTTCCTGAACATCGGCGTATCTCTCCTCTTTGATTCGCTTTCTAATAGCTTCAATGATTTCCATTGTTGCCTCAACGCCGACGTCAGCAGCAATGAGAGTTTCCTCCAGTTGCTCGATCACCTCGTCATCGATGGTATTCTTAGAGGTCACCAGCCTGGTGACACTGCCGAAAAGACCATCACGCGTTTTGCTGAGGCCTTGCTTGAGCTTTTCGAATCGAAGTTTATCAAGAATTCCCATTTGTGCCTGAGAGTAGTACGTTCATGAAGCGCACTGCATAGAGGATAAGTGAAGCGATCAAAAGACTTACGGAAATGATTATTCCTCCTTGAACCCAAATCGGTGGTACCGAGATGATGGCGAGGAACAGAGTCAGCGCAATAATCCCGACCGCCCATTTGCCGGTCATGTTCGATGGGAGAACGACTCCTCTCGATTGTTTCAACCAGACGCCGGCCCCAAGAATAAGGAGGTCGCGAGACAAGACGGAGGCAACAAACCAGACCGGAATGCGACCTAACAGGAGGAGAACAACGAGGGTTGTGCCGACGCCAATCTTGTCAGCGATTGGATCGAGGATCTTTCCCCATTCCGTTTCCTGGTGGAAGTGTCGGGCAAGATCACCATCGAGCTTGTCAGTTGCTGCTGCAATGATCATTATGACTGCGCCCCACGTGTTCGAGTCCTCACTGCCGGACGTCATCACAAAAAATAGCGGGATACTGAGGAGCGCTCTCAGGATGCTGAGAAGATTGGAAATGGTAAAAAAGCGGTCCGATTGAGATTTGGTCGGCGATGAGGTTGCGTCAGG
>QKGJ01000129.1 GCA_003251275.1 Ignavibacteria bacterium | reverse complement strand
ACCTGTCGAAGCTCACGGTCACGGAGTTGCGCTTCATTGTATTCGTACACATTCAGAAAGTTGCTGATATCAACGTAGAACTGGTCGTTCTTTCCGGAAGGATCTATTCCAGCGTTCGCCACAGCAAACGAGCGCGAGTCCTCTTGTAGTGCATTGCCATACAATTCGAACACTGTAAACGTAAGCCAAAGCGCTCCTTCTGCAATCAGGAAATACTTCCCTGAAGAAGAGAAGCTCCCGGTGTAGATCTCCCCCATTCCGGGAACAAGCAGCGAATACAACGCCGCCAGGGCAACGGACTTCTTCTCCGGCGGCGTTGTTTCCTGAAACGGTTGCGTAACAGTTTTCTGGTAAGGTATTTTTGTCCCGGCAGGGAATAATTCCAATGAAATTCGGTGATGCGTCAGCGAAGGGCGCGGTGTGTTTCCTCCAAGAAGGGAAGAGAAGGAAAAAAGAGTCAGCAGTAGAACCCGTTGAATTGTTGCCATGGATATCCTTTTCGAAAGAATTTGGACTACGAAGGATTCAGAATCGGTAACAACTTTTGGGCTTGTTTCCTTTCACGTGAAGGAAGAAGAGTTGTGAAGACATCCTGCCAGCGTCCATCGAACACCAATACAGGACAGTTGAGTTTTTGCTCCAACTGTGGGACGGTCATATCATCGAGGAACAAACCCTCTGCGTTCAGAATATCCGGAGGTAGAAGAATAAGGTCTCCCAACGTCCTGCCTTGTAGTGATGAAACTACACATTTTCCCGAAAGAAGTCCAGCAACGGTAACACTCTGGCCGAAGAGGAGATTCGGCGCTATGACCAGATCTATCTCCAGGTTTTTTGTCGATTGAAGTCGAGGGAAAATCTCCTTCTCCATGAACGCACAAGGAAGCTCTGCCGTTACCATCGTCAGCTTCTTTCTTTCGCTGAGTGCAACTGGAAATCTCCGCGATTCCTTTTTGAAGGCATTGATAAACGACCTGACCATCCCGACACCATTCTCAGTCTGGGGAAATCCATCATAGGCACGTGTCGATGGCAACTCCCGGCCAGCAACGATATAGAACTCATCCGAAGGATAGACGAACGCGCGGCCGATTTCTTTTCTCAATCTCTTCTGCCATTGTCCGACCGAATCCAGCAGTTGACGTGCATAGGAACGGTCGACCTTCTTCAGATTGTAGAGCCCGAACCGATGATCGGTAAGACCGACTGGAACGATCGCCAGTGAAACGATATGACGATGGAATCTGTACAAATCCATGATTGTTTTGTCGAGAATCTCTCCATCATTGATCCCGGGGCAAAGGACAATCTGCGTGTGCATATCGATGCCGTTGTCATGAAGCTGCTGGATCTTTTCCAGAATCCGATCATCTTTCTTCAAACCCATTAACATCTTGCGGACTTCATAGTCGGTGACATGGACGGAAATGTACTGTGGTGAGAGCCGCTGCTCGATGATTCGGCTGAGGATTGCGGGACCGGCATTCGTCATTGTTGTATAGTTGCCATACATGAACGACAGACGATAATCGCCATCCCGGAAATAAACCTGTTTGCGCATCCCCTTTGGATTCTGATCGACAAAACAAAAGACGCAATCGTTACCGCAGGAAAGGATTTTCATTTCTTCGAAATCGATACCGACTCTTTCCCCTTCGTCTTTCTCGATGTCGTAGATGGTGACTTCGCGTTCGCGTGCGATCTTGAGCGAAACAGCTGCATCACTCTCCCGGAACCGGTAGTCAATGCTATCGAACACCCGCTTGCCATTCACTTCCAACAATTCATCGCCAATGAGAATGCCAATTTCGGATGCGATGCTTTCGGGTTCAACCATGGTAATCTTCATGCAGTCACCCGCATATCCTGGACTGTTCCCTGACACTCTCCCTGGGATGAATGGGAAAGGAGAACCGACACGATGCTATTCTCGTCCGCATCTTCTGCCGGCACATGCACACGAAGATAATTCGACGTCCAGCCAGCGCGAATCCCATCGCGCACAGCCCCTTCCATGAGAACCGGCATTGTCTTCCCCACATGGGACTGCGCAAATACTTCCTTTTTCTTTCGGCTCAGAGCGCGAAGGACTGCGTTACGGTGAAATCGAACTTTGGGGTGCACCTGCCCACAAAAAGAGGCTGCCGGAGTGTTAGGCCGTTCCGAATAGGTAAAAACATGCAGGTACGAGGCAGGAAGATCCGTCAGAAATCTCTGGGTTCGTTCGAATTCTTCTTCGGTTTCACCGGGAAAGCCGACAATAACGTCAACACCGATGCCGCAATCAGGAATCCGCGACCGAACTTTCTCGATCAACTCTTGATACATCCCTGATGTGTAGCGTCGGCGCATTTTCTGAAGAATTTTGTCGCTCCCACTTTGTAGCGGGATATGAAAATGCGGGCAAAGAGCGTTCGTCTCAGCCGCCAGTGCAATGATTTCGTCGGTCAGAAGATTCGGTTCAATAGAGCTAATCCGCAGCCGCTCAAGGCCACTTATATCGACCAGTGACCGCAAAAGGGGAAGGAGATCCGTCCCCTCCTTCTTGCCGTAGTCTCCCGTGTTTACTCCGGTTAAGACGATTTCTTTATACCCGCCTTGCACGAGCTCGCGGGCCTGTTTCAGCGTGTCCTCTCTTGACTGACTGCGGCTTGCTCCGCGTGCCAGAGGGATGGTGCAAAAAGAACACGAGCAGTCGCATCCATCCTGGATTTTCAGGAAGGCTCTTGTGCGGTCGTTTGCTTCAGTTGAATATGCAGGTCCGAAGACATT
>QKGJ01000037.1 GCA_003251275.1 Ignavibacteria bacterium | reverse complement strand
CACTTATGGACTCGTATCTCCAATAGATCGGATGCCGTGACACTGGTTGGTGATATTGTCGTATCCGGTAACGCGGGACTTGCTTGACAATGCCGGATTTCAACTGGGATGATGATCTCGTATGGGTTATCCCAAGGTGGCTATCGGGTCAACAATAATCTTCTGCCTGCTTATGCCACATGCAACCTCGATATTGCTGGTGAATCAACTTGTTTCCTATGGAGCTGTCTATACCAACCGTTTGTCCTTCTGCATGCTCTGTTTGTTTCTCCCTCGTCTTTTCTTTAACTTTGCATCGCTTTTTTTGAAAATCAAAGGATCCGATGCACAAAATTACGTTGATTGCCGGGGATGGAATTGGCCCGAGCATTGCCGAGGTCACTGTTCGTGTTATCGAAGCTTCGGGAGTGAAGATAGAGTGGGACAGAGTGGACGCTGGCTTGACTGCAATAGACAAGTACAAGGATCCACTTCCCCCGCATGTTATAGAGTCGATCAAGAAGACCAAGATTGCATTAAAGGGGCCGTTGACCACCCCGGTGGGATCGGGATTTCGCAGCGTCAATGTTGCACTCCGCAAAGAATTCGATCTCTATGCAAATGTCCGCCCAACGAAGTCCTTTGAAGGAGTTCCCTCTCGTTACAGCGATATCGACCTGGTTATTATCCGGGAAAATACAGAAGGTCTCTACACAGGCATTGAGCACTTTATCGGTGCAAACGAAGATATCGCAGAGATGGTTGGGATTGTCACCCGAACAGGTTCACAGCGTGTGGCTGAATATGCGTTTGAGTTTGCGTGGAAGCAGGGACGAAAAAAAGTCACCATCGTCCATAAGGCAAACATCCTCAAGTATACACAAGGCCTTTTCCTGAAGGTTGCTCATGAAGTAGCTGCCCGCTATCCGGAGATTGATGTGAACGACCGAATCATCGATAACACTGCGATGCAACTCGTGATCAACCCTCATCAATACGATGTCATCGTCACGACGAACCTCTTTGGCGACATCCTTTCCGATTTGGCCTCAGGACTGGTCGGGGGACTTGGTCTTGCACCCGGTGCGAACATCGGGTTTGAAACGGCCATCTTTGAAGCGGTTCATGGCAGCGCCCCGGATATCGCCGGGAAGAATATCGCGAATCCATGTGCGTTGATCCTTGCAGGTGTCGCAATGCTGCGACACATCGGGGAAGTGGAGGCAGCAGGGAGAATTGAAACGGCGGTGAGCGCCGTCTTGAAAGAGGGCAAGGCCGTGACAGCTGACCTTAAAAAGCAGGGTGCTGTTGGAACAAGCGAGATGGGGGAAGCAATTATTGCAAAGCTCTAAAGAGAAGAGGCGCCGAAGCGCCTCCTTGATTCGGTATGACCCTACGGACTAATCCTCTTTCCATCAGTATCACACAATACCGTCTCTCCAAAATTCATCCTTTCTACCGACTCCCTGACGACGCTCAAATCTCCCACGAATACCACCGCCATTTTTGATGAGTCAAGATACTTCTTGGCCGCGGCTCTGACCTCATCCAATGTAACTTTGTCAATCGCCTGGAGGTAGGTCTGGTAATAATCATCCGGAAGATCGTACAACACCAAATTCCTGAGAGCGCTTGCTACCTGCGAAGGTGTCTCAAAGCTCAAGGCGAAGTTGCCGGTGAGCCCTTTCTTCACAAAGGCCAATTCGTCTGTAGTTATCCCTGCGTTGTGCATCAAATCGATTTCCGAGAGAAACTCAAGTATAGCGCTATCGGTCTTGGCTGTTGTGACCGCTGCATTGGCGATGAACGGCCCCGGTTTCTTGTTGAACGAAAAGGACGAACGTGCTCCGTACGTGTAGCCATGTTTCTCCCGGAGGTTGATGTTTAGCCTGCTGCTGAATTGTCCGCCAAGAACACGATTCATCAAGTTGACTGCCTGGTAGTCCACGGTGTTTCTTGCCAGAGCAGGATATCCAATCCGAACCTCCGATTGCGCGGCGCCCGGTTTGTCAATCATATACACCCGCCTCTTGTCCACCTGCGGTGTTGTCGGAAAAGTTGCGGTTTTCGTATTTCCTTTCTTCCACTCGCTGAAGGCTTTCTCCAACTTTGGAGAAACGGAAGCAAGGGAAACATCGCCAACGATGATCATTGTTGCGTTGTTGGGACGATAATGACCATCATAAAATGATACAAGGTTGTCCCGGGTGAGATGAGTGATCGACGATTCCGTTCCTGTGGAGTTTATGCCATAAGGATGTTCCGGTCCGTACACAATATAATTAAACGCATTGCTTGCAATGGTTCCCGGCCGATCCTTTTGCTGAAGGATGGAAGTAAGTCGTTCTTTCTTGATCCGGTCAAACTCGTTTTGCGGAAATGTTGGACGCACAAGAACATCCGCGAAGACATCCAGCGCCGCATCCATGTGTTTTGTCAAGGTGTTAAGCGAGGCGAATGCTCCGTCCGTGGTTGCGCGGATATCCATGGATGCGCCGATGAAGTCAATCTCGTCGGCGATCTGAAGCGCGGTCCGGCTCTTCGTCCCTTCGTCCATCACATCGGCGGTCATGGATGAAAGGCCGGGTTGATCCAACGGGTCAAACTCTGTTCCCGCATTAATGACAAGATTAAATGCAACAAGCGGGAGTTCATGATTCTCCACGAGGAGGACTTTCAATCCATTCGACAGGGTGGTTTTTTGAATCGTCGGTAGCTTTACTTCGGGGACGGGCTGTCCCGAAGGTCGTATGCTCCTGTCCAACGTCGTCTTTCCGTATGCGAGACCTGTCATGAAGAAA
>QKGJ01000393.1 GCA_003251275.1 Ignavibacteria bacterium | reverse complement strand
ACCTATGTCGATTGCCTGCTTAAAGCTGACCGATTTTTGCTTTTCCCGCAGGGATTGACCGTCGACAAACTCCATTGCAATAAACAGCTGCCCTTCATACTCATCCATGGAGTAGATGGTGCAAATATTCGGATGGTTCATCGCCGAGGCGGCTTTTGCTTCCTGAATGAATCGCGCTTTGTCCTCCTCCGATGCGGAGAGATGTGAGGGTAGGAATTTGAGCGCCACAAGACGGTCGAGCTTGGTATCCTGGGCTTTGTAGACGACGCCCATCCCTCCTTCACCCAGTTTTTCGAGTATTTCATAGTTTGATATTGTCTGACCGATCATAGCCTCAACCTCTAGTCTTCAAAGTTAGTTTTCTCAAAAGTGCCTTGAAGCGGGTATCTGACAGAAGAGGATTGAAACGGAGCTCAGTTCTGATGAAGGAAAGGTAGCTGTCGCTAATCTCATACGTCCTGTCGAGCATTCCAAAGGCTTTGTCCTTATCGCCCAATGCCGCATACGCCATGGCCATATCTGAATAGGGTGATGAGGGAGGTTACCCTTCCGTCCTGCAGATGCACTCCAATGCTTTCTGCTTTTGTCATGCTGCGGCATAGCCGGCTGCCAAATCACGCCATTCAAACTCATGCAGGATTTCTTCAGCTCTAAGTTCGAATCGGGCAAACCAAAAAATGTCGTGCCTCTCATTTTCGAGTATTTCGTAATACAAAAATTCTTTGCTCTCTCATTTCATATGTTCAGATAAATACTCGCCAAATTTCTGTTACTTACACCATATGGGTATGCCCCATGTATCATTGTCCGTCCGACTTCTCCGCCACCACTTCCTCGAACCAGTTGGTGACCATGTTGATAGCGTCTGGTGCTCTCAAACCCGGGATTTCTCGCGCAAAGGCAAACCGCATGCCCACGGGGTCGAAGGCAGCAGCATCTTCATCGAATTTCAGCTTGAAATAATCCGCGATCATCCGAGGCCGTCCGGGTTGGAGGGAGGTTCCACCCGCCAGTGGGACGGCAAAAAGTCTGAGGTTGCCATCAAGGTAAATGATCTCGCTTCCGTCTCGATTCCAATAGTGACTCAAAGCTCCTCCGCTTGTGATTTGCCACCTTCCTTCCCCATCCAGGAACGGAACAATATAGAGTTCCGGCTTTCCCGACTCGGCGGAATGATAAGCGAGCCAGCGGCCATTTGGAGAAACATCCACATTGAATTCATCAAACGGTGTTTCCAGCACTGGCCATCGTTTCTCCGTACTGTCCATGGAAACCGCCCATATATCAGACTTGTTATTCTCTACCCGCTGATATAATAGTGTCTTGCCGTCCGGAGAGAATCCACAATTGAAGAGTCTAATTCCCTTCTCCCCAAGCAGTTTTTCCTCTTTTCCCGAGCCGTTCCACGGTCGCCAGTATATCTCAATTTCCCTGCTTCGTTCAGCAGAATAAGCCACGCGTTTCCCATCGGTTGTCCAGATGGGGACACTGTGGTTACCACCGCCAAACGTCAGCCTTTGCATTGTGGAACGTTGGATGTCGTACGTCCAGACGTCATTATTCGCGGCGTTAACAACCAGCGCAAGTTTCGATCGGTCCGGTGAGAGAGTGAGATCACCGTAGCTCGCGGCCGCCGTGATGAGCGGCGTGGTTTTGCCGTCGAGAGAAATCCAGTCGACGGTGTAGCTCTTTGACGGAGCGGGCCCGCCCGGTGCATATACAAATGTCCCGTTATCCGAAAATGCGTAGCTTGCCGCTCCCGATTCCGTCAACAGCATACCGCCCGGGAAAAGTTTTCGGGTTGGTCCGGTGAGGCGCCGCGAGTCTGGGTCAAAGGGGGCAAGGTAGAATGACCCACCGCGCACGTAGATGATGTGGCCGGTCGGCACATAACTTGCGTTCACCCCACCTTCAATGATGGTCGTGTTCGTCCCTGTTTTGAGGTCGTGCACGACAATGTTTGCATCGTCGAACGACGCCGTCGTTGTGTATTTGACCGTCAGAAGCATCGCATTTCCATCCGGAAGCAACGAGGGAAACCGGTGGCTGATCTCGCCACGTTTAAGGTCGGGCGTTGTAGCCTGTTCCACGGAGTCACGGTCTGGCAGAATCTTCAACACACCCCCAACTTGGCCAGCGGCCATGTAGATGCTGCCGTTCGGCCCCCAGGCGATTCCCCTCTGGTTATCGTAGGAACCGAAAAAAATACGCACCGGTGCACCGCCGTCAATCGAGACCTTGTACAGACTGCCGTTGTCGCTGTAGTAGATCCAACGTCCATCGGGGGAGAATTTGATCTCGCGCGACCGGACATCCGCAATCGGTTTTAATGTGTAACTGTCAAGGGAACGCACGAAGAGCCGGATATTTCCACTATCCCTGCTTAGTGCGCTGAAGGCGATCATCTTGCCATCAGGGGAGATGTCAACCGGGGAGTCGTTCCAGTTCAGGTTGAGCTCGTACCCTTCGGGAAGCTCTATCACAGACCTCGTGATTCTGCCGGCGTGGGTAATCGCGTCATCCCAGGGGCTCCACAATACGAGAATGGCGATCGAGAGCAGGCCGAGGAACGAAAGAACCGAGGCAAGTATCTTCCTGTTCGCGCTGTGAAGCCCCTTTGTCCCGTTGTTGACCCCTTCTGTCCCCAGCGCAGAAGAAGACTCGGCAGCCAGAGCGCTCACCGGTCTGGCCGCTGTGATCCTGCTAACCCGCTGGCGGCTTGATTCGCGCTTGTACCGCTTCAGGTCCACCGCAATCTGCTTAATGGACTGCGCACGTTCGTTCATATCCTTTTCCAGACACTCAAGGACAATTGCATCCAGCAATGGATCAAGATCCGGCTTTATCGATGACATTGGTGCCGCATCGACGTTCACGATTTCATACGCCAAAGCTGTTTCATGAACTCCTTTGAATGGAAGCTGTCCCGTGAGCAGCTCATAAAGGAGAATCCCATATGAGAATATGTCCGAACGATGATCTGCCTCCATTCCCTGAATCTGTTCCGGAGACATATAGCCCGCCGTTCCAACCGTACTCCCTTCTTTTGTCAGTCGATTTACTTGACTGGAGGCATTCCTGAGTTTTGCCAGTCCGAAGTCCATGATCTGGACAATACCGTCCTTGCGGACCATGATGTTTTCAGGTTTGATATCACGGTGGACGATACCCTTTTCATGTGCAGCCGCCAAACCCTCGGCGACCTGAGTGCCGATATCAATGGCCTGCTTCAACGAGATGGATGGCTTCCTTTGTTGTAATGTCTGTCCGTCAACAAATTCCATCGCAATAAAAAGCTGACCATCGTGTTCCTCTATGGAGTATATCGTACAGATATTAGGATGATTCAATGTAGAGGCTGCTTTTGCCTCCTGAATGAATCGCGCCTTGTCGGTTTCCGAAGCTGACAGATGTGGAGGGAGAAACTTCAATGCGACGATGCGGTCGAGCTTTGTATCCTGGGCTTTGTAGACCACGCCCATCCCGCCTTCGCCTATCTTCTCCAGAATCTGGTAATGTGCTATTGCTTGTCCAATCACAGCGTCTCTCCGAAGTATGTCAATGAAGGGAGCCAATAATGCCGACAGGGGAAGATAAGAGAAACGCAAGTTCGGTTCTCCAAATCCTTACCCTCGAGCCATCATCGCTTAAACCCCATTTTCTGTGACAGCGCGGCGAACCGGGCATCGCTCCGCAAGGTGTCAAAACGCGGCTCAGCATACATCCATGCAAGCCAACTCGATCGTTCATCACATGCTTTGTGGAACCACGTGAACGCCTGATCCATATCGCCGAGACCGATATAGATCATGCCGATCCAGTAGGAAGGAACATAGTTCTTTTCCGAACGCCTCGTTAGTTCGTCAAGCTTCTTTGTGGCTTCCAAACGATTTCCAGAGACAGCAAGAGCATTACCCAGCATGGCTAATGCTATTGTACTGCCGCCTGAAAGTTCCACCGCGGCCTCTAGCTCTCGGATGGCTTCTCGGTACATACCTTTCTGTAAGAGCGGCCTTCCGAACCATAGACGCGCCTGGAGATAGTTTGGGTCGAGCTCGATTGTCTTCCTATATTGCTCGATGGCTTCGTCGTAACGGCGGGACAGATACAGTACGTGACCCACGCCCGTGTTGATGGGAAGGGAAAGAGGGTCGAGTTGTTGCGCTTTCCTAATCTCAATGAGAGCCTCATCGAATCGTCCGGCACCCTTTAGGAAGTCGGCGTAGTAATGGTGCCCACTGCTGTAGTTTGTATTGAGTCTAAGTGCCTCCTTAAACTCGAATTCCGCGCCGGGCCAATCCCAGTCGTATTGAAACTTCACGACGCCCAGCGAAGCATGTGCCTCTGCCAATGTTGGGTCTATTGCGATTGCTTTCACAGCAGCATCCTTGGCTTCCGGAAATGCTTTGTGCGGAGGTAAAAATTCAAGGAGGGCGAGCGCCATAAATGCATCCGCCTCTCCCGCGTACGCAAGAGCATATCCTGGATCAATGGACTCTGCCTGCTGGAAAGACTCAACGGCTTTGTGGAGGTCGACTTCGGTTCTCTTGCCCAAGAAATACCGTCCTCGTAGATATGATTCATATGCAACGAAGTTCTTGGTATACTCTGTCTCTATCTGCTTTCTCTCCTCCCCGATAAGCTGAACCTCAAGCGAGCGGGCAACGCGTTGAGCAACATCGCTTTGTATAAGAAAGATGTCTTTGAGATCGCGATCATAGTCATCGGACCAAAGGTGTTCCTGACTCTTTGCATCGACGAGCTGTATGCGAATCCGAACTTTGTTACCCGTCTTGCGTACGCTTCCTTCAATCACATTCGCTATGTCCAGCTCCCGGCTTATCTCAGCCACGGTTTTTGTTGTGCTTTTGTACTGCATGACCGTGGTTCGAGCGATCACTCGAAGCTTGCTGATCCTAGTAAGACGTGCAATGAGTTCTTCGGTCATGCCATCCGCAAAAAACTGGTCGTCAGGATCCGTGCTAATGTTTAATAGGGGCAGTACCGCAATGCGGTAGCGATCTCCCTGCGTCGCTGTTCTTCCGCCGTCCTCAAGCTGCTTGCTAAGGTTTCGTAGATCATCGCGGAGCCTGCTCATGGATTGATGACGGAGTGTTGGTTCCTTCTTCAAGGAGGTGGAAACAATGAAAGCTAGTTCAGACGGAATCCCGCTGACCTTATCTGCGAGAAGCGGTGGCTCCTGATTCATAATCTGATACAAAATTGCTTGTTCGTATCTGCCTGCGAAAGGGTGCACACCACTGAGCATTTCATATAGCACAACACCCAAGCCCCAAATATCTGTTCGATAATCGACTTCCTCTCCCCTCGCTTGTTCGGGAGACATGTACGCAATCGTTCCAACGATATCACCACTCTTTCTTACACTACGTGACCCCGTCCGGTGTGCCAATCCAAAATCCATGATAACAACAATGCCATCTTTGCGCAGCATGATGTTTTCAGGCTTGACGTCCCGATGAACAATTTGTTTTTCATGCGCCGAAGCGAGCCCGTGGGCAATCTGGATTGCAATATCCACGGCGCGACGTGCGTCGATGGGGCCGTTCATCATTCTCAGTCTTAGCGATTCTCCATCGACGTACTCCATTGCAATAAAAAGTTGATCGTCATGTTCCTCGATGGAGTAAATCGTACAAATGTTTGGATGATTAATTGCGGATGCAGCCTTTGCTTCCTGGACAAACAACGCCCTTTCATCCTCAGTGGGGGATAGTTGAAAGGGAAGGAACTTCAACGCGACAGGCCGATCAAGTTTGTTGTCTTCGGCTTTGTAGACAACGCCCATGCCGCCCTCACCGAGCTTATCGATAATCTTGTAATGCGAGATCGTTTGTCCAATCATTGTCACGTAACCTGGAAGAATTTGCCGCTATTTGAAGTGGTGCATCTTCGCGACCTGGTCAGCTGAGAATTTCACCAGCCTGACAGCCCTTGCTTTTTGCCTCTGTCCTGATGGCACAACCATCAGTGCTTCCTTTGCATTCTCTGCCTCCAGAATTACCCAGCCGGTGTGGTCGCCATCCTTGCAACCCCAATCAAAGTGTGTCAGGTATCCAGCCGCAAGCACTTGCTTGAGCGCGTTTACACAATCCTCATCAGTATGAGGTGATACAACCAGAAATCTATCCATGCGATACCTCCAATAGTTGATTGAAAAATTTTCTCATGCCATTTCTCACATGAATTTTTGCGAGAACAATGAAATAACATCTTTAGTTTTCCCAAAAGAACGCCACCGCACCGATCAGTTTTGGACGTTCGTCGGTAATTGGGAACGCCGAAACGGCGATCGACCGCCGTACATTGTCGATTCCCTGAATCCACAATGTCCCGTGGGCCGGACGGTTTTCGCTCAGGGCAATCATCAGTGGCAATGTCTCGGGCATGAGTGGCGTCCCAGCTTCATCGGTCGGCAGAAAGAGACGTGACCATGTGCTTGCAGGCATCGAACCAGTCTCATCAAATTGTCGACCAAGAACCTGCTCTGCCGCTTTGTTGTAATAGAGCAATGTTCCGTCGCGGTCGACCACAAAAACCGGCGTCATAAGCGTCGCCCCAAATTTCTGCGCCAGCATCAGAGGTGATTCATTCTCGACCATATGAGCCTCCTGGTTTTTTTGATCTACAATTCATCTTGGTTGTTCAAGTAATCCCTTCCAGTTAACAACCAGCGTGGGATGTGGGAGCTTCTGCATTTCCAGCGAACGACAAATGACAAACGTCTTCCCGTCCGGAGAGACATCATATGAAGACGCAAAAGCCGGAATTGAAAACAGGGGGCTGACTCCTTTGACCTCGCTTCTTTCTCCCACAAACCGAATGGTTGCAAGGACCATCTGGTTTTTCTGGTTGATGTAGAAAAGTTCGGACGGCTCACTCCCCCATACAGGGAGAAATCCACCGCCGGAAGAAACTCTCCACGGCTCCGCATCGGGGGTGGCAACTCGTTTCAAGTAAATCTCAAAACTTCCACTTTCATCCGATTGGTACGCAACCCATCTGTTGTCGGGTGAGATCCTCCCTGAGCCCTCACTGAATTTTGTTTTTTGAAATGGAACAAGCGTCCTGTCTTTATCATCTCCGCGAAGAAGCCACAAGTCCGCATCTGTTCCTCCCCTATTCGGAGATGTCCGCACCAGGATGGCTTTTCCGTCGCGGGAAACATCGCTCACGGTGGTGTATCCGGATGTCGAGAGAAATAGTTTCCCATCCCCACTATGTCCGGTGGTTTGGACATACGCGTCCTTTCCGGAAGCAAAATAAATATCACGGCCGTCGCCAGACCATACCGGAGAAAAATCACCCTCTGAGCGAGTTGTCAGACGACGTCGTGCACCGGTTTGCAAATCATAAATCCAGATGTTGCTCCTCCGCGATCGGATATCGTAGAGGTATAGCGCAAGTTGCGCTCCATCTCTCGAGAATCTCGGTAAATCTTGTTCGTTATTATCCTCCAGATAACGCACAAGCTTTCCGGATCGGTCAAGAAACATCGGCCTGGCACCCGCAAGCGCTTTCCCAATTTGATAGACCAGTATGCCCGTTCGTGACACGGTAAAGACAGCGATATTGTATGAGAGATCAGTGAGCACTCCCTCTCGCAGCAGGATAGGATCGCCTGAAGTCGTGAGCGATGACGGATCGAATTGTTGGGCAAGGAGGTTTGATCCCCGCGCAAAAAAGAGATAACCGTCCGCGTATGCTGCGCTGTAGGAAGACTGAACGACCATCTTCTTCCCCGATCCATCGAGACCAACCACATAAATTGCATCACCTTCCGCCTCACCTGACTCCGAGGCATGGCGGACAAGAAAAAGAACGTGCTTTCCATCCGGTAGAAAATGAGGCCAGCGATGAGAACCTTCCTCCTTTGTGGTGTCAAGCTGGGTGAGAGGCTCCGGTGGTTGTTTCCCGCTTGCATCAACGCGGAAGAGGCCGGATTGATAGTCGGGAGAGAACACAATCGTCCCCTCTTGAGACCAAGTAGCACCCCGGGCATTTGGCACATTCGCAATGGTTGTTGGCGATCCTCCGACGAGATCTACTCTTTTCATTCGTGATCCGTCAAAAAATCCAAGCGTCTTGCCATCAGGCGCCCAGAAAGGTTCGTATCCATTTTCCGTCCCCGGTATGGCGCGAACTTCCTGCGTATTCAAGGCACGTACATAGATCCTCGCTTGGCCATCTAACGGAACTCCCCTAAACGCGATTGTTTGTCCGTCCGGGGAAATCACCGGCGGACCGAGAAGGGCCCCAAATGAATGAACATAAAGACTCTCCGGGATTTCGAACGATGAAACGATGGGGTTATGCGATGTCACGGACGATGAGGATCGGGTGGCCAGCAGATATCCCAGCGCGGCAAGTGCCAGGACGGACACGCCCCATGCAATCTTTTCCTGCATACGGATTGTGCGGACCGGAATGGAGCCGGAAGTCTGTGCGCTTCGAGTTGGAACTTGGACAGCGGACTGCGAAACAGAATAGACACGACTCATTTTCTGTCGGCCTGATTCGCGCCGGAATCGCTTCAGATCAATTGATACCTGTTTGACAGACTGCGTTCGCTCATTAGGGTCTTTCTCGAGACACTCAAGTACAATTGAATCCAGGAGCGGGTCAATATCCGGCTTCACTGCGGACATTGGAGGTGCATCGACATTGACAATCTCATACATCATCGCGCTCTCATGAACGCCTTTGAACGGCAGTTGGCCAGTGATCATTTCAAACAGCAGAATTCCGAGGGAGAAAATATCGGAGCGGTGATCTGCTTCCAGGCCCTGCACTTGTTCCGGGGACATGTAACCCGCGGTCCCAACAGTGCTCCCTTCCTTGGTAAGGCGGCTGACACCCCGCAGCTTTGCCAATCCGAAGTCCATGATCTGCGCGATGCCGTCTTTCCGAACCATGATATTTTCGGGTTTGATGTCCCTGTGGACAATCCCCTTTTCATGGGCGGCAGCAAGCCCATCGGCAATTTGAATACCGATCTCAATTGCTTGTTTGAAGGACAGCGAACCTTTCCGATCCCCTAAGGTCTGGCCATCCACATACTCCATCACGATGAAGAGTTGCTCCTCATGTTCCTGTATATCGTGGATCGTGCAGATGTTGGGATGGTTGATGGATGAAGCGGCTTTTGCCTCCTGCACGAATCGTGCTTTGTCCTGCTCGGACGCATTCAAATGCTGCGGAAGAAACTTCAGCGCGACCACGCGGTCAAGATTTGTGTCTTCCGCCTTGAAGACAATTCCCATTCCCCCCTCACCGATCTTCTCGAGAATCTTGTAGTGTGATACTGTTTGTCCAATCATGGTGTTGTGATCTCTTTAGGAAAAATGCTTCGTAAAAATATTCATCGTCGGCTTATCGTGATCCTGATTTACTGAATTGAAACCTGGCCACATTCGTCTTTTCCGTTGTCACAGTTGATCATGCGGGAAACTTTGATGCACGGACGAGCTCTTTGTAGCGGGCATCTTTCGCAGAGGCTCAAAGTATGTAAAAATCCGTAGATAGATCATGATCGGATCAT
Organism: Ignavibacteria bacterium; assembly: GCA_003251275.1. Classification (GTDB taxonomy): domain Bacteria; phylum Bacteroidota; class Ignavibacteria; order UBA10030; family UBA6906; genus SZUA-287. Next base: position 26,430 of record QKGJ01000393.1, on the reverse strand, counting down.
GTCTCTCGATCATTTGCCTTCCATCAGTTCGGCCGTCCAGTGCACAGTAATCATCGACGGACTCTGGTTCACTTCTTCCATGGGAATGTTGATCAAGAATTGTTGGCCGTTCTTAGCGACCACATACCTGTTCGGCGAATCGAAATTGTCAACATTCGTCCTGAAAAGGACATGCGCTGTCCCGTATTCGAATGTTGAAGAGCCTTTCACGGGAACTGCCATGAGCGTCTTCTCTGGACTGATATAATAGAGCTCTTTGCCGTCTTTGCGCCAGTGAGGTTGCCCACCACCGTTCGTGGAGACCTGCCATTTTCCAATGAGGGTATTCTGTTCAGAATAGCTGAAGCTTCGAACATAGACTTCGAACCTTCCCGATTCGTTCGACATATAGGCAATCCACTTACCATCTGGAGAGAATTTTCCCAGCCATTCATCGTACTCTGATTCCGCCAGTGGAATGGGCTTCATACTCCCATCGATGGGAAGGACCCACATGTCAAACTTCGTGCGTGGATCTTGACGTTCAAACAGGATAAACTTCCCGTCGGGGGACCAGTCGATTGGAAATTCAGGAAAGGTTGAAGTGCGAGCCGCGATCTCCGATCCCGCACCGGTCGAAACCTTTCGGTAGACATTTGGTACGCCCTCTTTGGTTGAAGAGAACCCAATCCACTTTCCGTCCGGGGACCAAATGGGATCATCTTCAACTGACGTGGCAAAAGTGAACCTTGACGCCTGATTTCGCGCAACATCCAACACCCATATGTCAGAGTTTCCACCCTGGAAATCCCACAATTGTGTCGCTACTCGTTTTTCGTCGGGTGAGAGGACAATGTCAAAAAAGTTCCCCGGCGTACCAAGAACTCCTATCGCCTTTCCATTTCTATCGAACCAGGTCAGTTGTCTGTTCACATCTCTTCCGCCACCAGTTGCGAGAACGCCATTTTGAGAAATGGAGTACGCTGCTTGTCCGGTCAACGGAACATATCCAACATTTTGCGCAATAGCGACCGGATCGCCGGTGACTTTTCCGTCTCTGGGGTCGAATCGCTGTGCAAGTAGGGATTGTTCTTTCACGAACAGAAGGTATCCCGGCGAGGAATACATGGCGTTCGCGAATGAGTTCAATATGGGTTTCCGTTCCCTCGTAGAAAGGGAGGAAAGATAAATCGGATTTTCTTGATCCCTGACGGTGCGTCCAAGATAGAGATAGTGATCTCCATCCGGTAGGAAATATGGCCATACATGTTCAAATTCGGCACTGACTGAATCGAGTGTAGTGAGTTGAGTGGCGGTTCCTCCTGTTGAGTAAACCTGATAGAGAGGGCCTCCCGCATCGGGGGCGAAGATAATCACCCCCGCTTCATTCCATGTCCCTCCCCTTCCGTTGGGAGCATCGCATATGGATACGGGGTTGCTGCCATTCAGGTCGACCTTCTTCAGTTTGCCGTCTGCAAAAAATCCGATATACTTCCCATCCGGGGACCAGAATGGAAAATCCGCCTGCTCCGTACCACTCAATAAATGTGGAACTGGATTGTCAAGTGTACGCACCCATAGCACAGGTTTCCCCTGACCTGAACCAGAGAACGCAATGGTCCGCCCATCAGGTGAAACAGCGATCGTGTTAATAGCGAGGTTGGGTGGAACCGTAAGCGGGAAACGAATCGCCTCCTTTGGTACATGGCTACTAGAAAAGAAATGAAGATACCCGAGAACAAGCACCGCGGCGGAGAGAACGCCAAGGGTGGTGAGCAGAAAAATGGAACGGCCTGACTCTCCTCCTCCGGAAACCTCACCGGATGGATGCCGCTCGGCAATGGGACGCACCTGACTGATCCTGCTTGCGCGCTGTTTGCCCGACTCGCGCTTGAAACGCTTGAGCTCCTTGGAGATCTCTTTCGCGGACTGATATCGCTCATCCGGCTCCTTTGCAAGACACTCCAGGACAATTGCATCCAGTGCGGCGTCAATCTCGGTGTTCACAGTGGAGACAGGAGCCGCGTCCACGTTGACGATTTCATACATAAGCGCAGTTTCATGCACGCCTTTAAACGGAGGTTGACCCGAGAATAGCTCATAAAGAAGAACGCCCAGGGAAAAAATATCGGAGCGATGATCTGCCTCAATGCCCTGCACTTGTTCCGGAGACATATATCCTGCAGTACCGACGGTGCTTCCCTCTTTGGTCAAACGCGAAACACCATGGAGCTTTGCCAGACCGAAGTCCATAATCTGAGCGATGCCATCCTTCCGTACCATGATGTTTTCCGGTTTGACATCCCGATGGACTATTCCTTTTTCGTGCGCAGCCGCCAGGCCGTCTGCGATTTGAAGGCCGATTTCTATCGCTGCTTTCAGGTTGATCTTTGTCGACTGGAGTTTGCCCCGAAGTGTCTGCCCTTCAACGTATTCCATGACGATGAACATCTGTCCTTCATGTTCATCGATCGCATAGATTGTGCAGATATTGGGATGATTGATGGCAGATGCAGACTGCGCCTCCTGGATAAAGCGCGCCTTATCCTGTTCGGAAGCAGACAGATGCGGAGGCAAAAATTTCAGGGCAACCGTGCGCTTGAGCTTCGTGTCCTCGGCTTTGTACACGATGCCCATACCCCCTTCCCCTAGCTTCTCGAGGATCTTGTAATGTAGTATGGTCTGACCAATCATGAACATGTCATTGAAAATTCTCTATCAAGATAAGTTTGGAGCTTGTTCGGATTTTGACGAAGAGTGTTTTCTTGCTGTCTGGACTGATATCGGCCGGACTCAGGACTTCAGCATTCTTCCAGGGATAAGGTTCCTTCTTTCCAGAATCAATGTAAACTCTCCACATTTTGTCATTGTCGAAGAAAATGACAGACTTCCCATCCGGGAACCATTCCGCACGACCAACCAAACCCTTTCCGAGCAGTTTTTTCTTACCTCCCTTTTTGCGAATCCATATTTCCCTATCCTGACTGCGGTTGTCACGGAAGAGGAGCGCGGACTCATCGGGAGAGGGAATGACAATCGCCGAATCCGCAGTAAGAATCTCTTTTGTACCTCCGTCAACTGGAATCCGCCACGACATGTTTTGATCACGGACATTGAATGCGGTACCCTTGTCTATCCAGCCCAATACTCTGCCTTCTCCGACACGTGTCTGTTTCGATGGATCGTTGATATCAAGGAAGGCAGCATTCCAAATGGAATCGCGGTAGGAATACGCGATTTTCTTTCCATCTGGCGACCATTGGGGATTAACCATGAAAGAGCTAAGACTCATCAATTGACGGCGGTTCTTCCCGTCCACATCCACGGTGTACAAATGTGTGTTAGGTTTAATCGGGTCCTGGTCGTCCACAATGAAGGCAATCTGTTTTCCGTCTGGCGAGAAGCGCGGACCGCGTGCAGCCTGGTCATCAGGTGTAACGGCCTGCGCATTAAGACCGTTGAGATCTCCGATACCAATGGAACCGAATTGCGATTGTTGAAGATAGAGAACCCGTTTGCCATCACTTGACGCTTGAATCCCGAGATCAGGTCCTGGACCTCGGGTCACCTGCACCGGTTCTCCTCCATTCTTGGAGACCGCCCAGAGATTCGAGGCTCCTCCACGGTTCGAAGAAAAGAGGATCAGCCCGTTCGCGGTCCAGCACACTTCATCGATATTTTTCTTGTCGTGCGTAACTTGCAGCTCCTTTCCGCTTTCAATCTCATGAAGAATTACTTCCTGATAGGTTCCCGCATCTCCTGCAAAGTTGCGGATCCAGGCAATTGACCCGCCATCAGGTGACCAGGACATGCTGACTCGAGAACCTGGCCCGCCAACTGAGTCGGCAATAACGGAGTGTTTCCCACTTCCGTCAGTATTCATCACCCAACACGCAGGACCTCCGGCAAGTCTTGTGCCCAAGTATGCTATTTGCTTACGATCTGGGCTCCACCGTGCCGCATTGGAATTGTCAGCCAGCTTCTTCCCACCACCGCCCAGGGTAGAAACCGTCCACAGCTCAAGAGGAAAAACCGAGAAGCTCCTGGATTTGCCTTTTGAAAAGAGAACCTGACTCCCATCTGGAGAGATTTCCGCTGTATATTTGAAGACAGAATCATTTGTCAGCGCCTTGGGCTCGCCTCCCGAAATATGCATGTAATAAATTTCCGTCACATTGTTTGCATCGGTGGCGGGAAAGGCAATCCAATTCCCATCGGAAGAGAACCCCGGGTACCAAATTGTCGTAAAGGGGATTTGCAGCGGTCTGAAAACGAGATCATTGGAAACCCGCGCCGAGGGTTGCAAAATCTTCCAGAGCCCAAAGGTAATCACCACAATGGCCACTGCGCCACTACCGAGCCAGATTGTTTTTCGATAATTTTTTTTAGCGGTAGCGGAGATTGGGGCTGTGGCTTGTGTGACGGGCGCGGGAATCGAATGAGACAAAGTCCTTCTCGATACTCGCGAGGAATCTTTCTTAAGCCGGCGCAGATCGATCACCATGTCATGCACGGTCTGATACCGATCTTCGGGATCTTTTTCCAATGCCCGGTTGATCACGTGCAAAAGTTCGGATGATGCGTCAGGCATGTGTGCTTGGAGCGGTTCCGGTTCCTCATTCACAATGGAATACATCAGCGCCGCATCATGTTCACCGCGGAACGGTATTTTTCCAGTCAACATCTCAAACAGCACAACACCGAATGAAAAGATATCCGACCGCGCATCAATTTCTCCTCCTTGAATCTGCTCGGGCGCCATATATGCCAGCGTCCCCACCGTGCTGGATGTTTTCGTGAGCTTCAATGAACCCTTGAGTTTTGCCAGACCGAAATCCATGACCTTGATCTGCTTCTTCAAATTCACCATGATGTTTTCCGCCTTCACATCGCGGTGCACGATACCCTTCGTGTGCGCCTCCTGCAGCGCGTCGCCCATTTGGATTGCGTACGTGACCGCATCGTTCAGGCCAAGGGGGGAACCGGCAATAACATGACGGAGCGTCGTCCCGTCGACATATTCCATGACGATGAATTGCTGCCCCCCTTCTTCTTTGATGTCGAAAATCGTGCAGACGTTGGGGTGGTTGAGCGTTGCCGCAGCGCGTGCTTCCTGAAGAAAACGGGCCTGTTCGGCTTCATTGACGGTCAGGTGATGAGGAAGAAATTTCAGGGCAACCATACGGTCAAGCTTTTCGTCATGTGCTTTGTAGACCACACCCATACCACCTTCGCCAAGTTTCTCCAGTATTTTATAGTGCGATATGATTTGTCCAATCATGCCTTTACTCTTCTTTCTCGTACTTTATTATCAGCGAATTTCGTTCTTGCAAACCTCTCCGCCTTTCATCACAAACCGCACCTCCTCCAGCGTACGGATATTTTCCAGCGGATCTCCATCCACTGCGATAATGTCCGCCAGCTTTCCCCGCTCGATCGTGCCGATCTTCGATTCCCAGCCCAGCAACTGTGAAGCAACAGATGTTGCTGACTGGATAACCTTCATCGGTGGCATTCCATAATCAACCATCAGCCCGAGTTCTTTCGTCCCACCGCCGTGTGGATCGTAGTAGTCAGAGCCAAATGCGATCTTCACGCCTGCCATGAGTCCACGAGCAAATGTCTCCTTGTGACGCTTCACAGAGTATTCAACCATTTTCTGCACATCCGGAGAATTTGTTGAATCATCGGTCCAATGAACATAGGCAATGAGCGTCGGAACCCAGTACGCCCCTTTCTGCTTCATCAGACGAAACGTTTCATCATCAAGGTAGAGTCCATGTTCAATGGATTTCACGCCGGCGCGAAGAGCGCGTTTTGCCGCTTCGCTGGTATAGCAGTGAGCACAAACATGGACCCCTACTTTCTCTGCTTCATAGACGATGGCCTTCAACTCATCGTCGTTGAAGGTTGCTGAACCAACCAATGAATCCGCCACACGATGCCGGTAGCGGCTATCTCCGTAAATTTTTATCCAATCCGCACCAAACTGGATTTGTTCCCGCACTGCTTTTGTCACTCCATCAACTCCATCCGCAAGCTGAGATCCGTACGGAACGTCAATAGCATAACCGTACGGGGCATATCCTCCGGTGATCGAGAGGGAGCGGGTGGATGCGAATATTCTGGGTCCGGGGATAACGCCTTTGTTGATCGCATCACGCAACGCGGCATCGGCATACATTGCTCCTTCGGTCTCGACGTCGCGGATGGTCGTGAAGCCGGCCTCGAGTGTGCGCCGTGCAGCGACGGTACCGAGAATCGTGCGATACGCCTGTGACTCTTTGAGAATTTGGTCGTCATACGAGCCACCATGCAACAAGAGGTGCGTGTGACAGTCGATTAGACCAGGAAGGACAGTTGACTGCGACAGATCGATAATCTCCGCGCTCTCCGGAATCTTCGCACTCCGGTCGACATCCTTGATGCGGTCGTTCTCCACCAGAATAACTGCATTGATGATCGGCTTTTCTGATCTTCCGTCAATAAGACGACCGCATTTGATAGCGAGTATGGTTGACTGCGAAAACGCCGCGCATGACGTGCCAAGCAGAAATACGATGAAAGATTTCATGACCGCCCCGAGAATTATTTCTGTACCGTTACAAACCTCTTCTCCAGCTCATCAAACCATCCAACCACAACATTCAACTGGGTGAGCGAAACATTTTTGTCTTCAGCGCTGATTGTCACCAGGAACTTCTTTCCATCGCGTGTAATGTCATGGATGCCAAACATTGACTTCGACGTGGAACAGATTTTATGCGGACGAGAAAAACTGATTTTCGGTGTTCTGACCACATCCACTTTCATAAGATTATCGTCCGCCCTGTAAAAGAGCTCCTCGCCGGAGGGACTCCATATCGGATCGGAACCCACTCCGCCGGTGGAGATTTGCCACTTCCCGTTCATCTGCGGGTATGGCACAACGTAAATTTCATTCCGCCCCGATTCATTGGAAAGGTAAGCCAGCAAGTGGCCGTCGGGAGAAAGCCGGGGAGCGTCGTCATACGAGGAGGTTTTCAAAATTGGTTTCGATACCCGCTCTCCCTCCAGAGGCATTTCCCAAAGATCGCCGTTGACTCCGTAGATGACAGACTTTCCTCCCGGTCCGAATACCGCACGAAATATTATGCTAAAGACACCTTCTTTCCCCAATCTCTCGATGACGCCGCTTCCATCGCCCGATTTCCAGAACAAACCTGTTTCTCTTCCACGTTCGGATGGGAACATCACTTTCTTTCCATCCGGAGTCCATTCAGGCAGTCCGCTGTTTCCGCCGCCAAAGGTCAGCCGGGTCAACGTATTGCGAACGAGATCGTACACCCAGATATCGTCGTTTGCAGCGCGGATGGTCAAGGCGATGCTGTTGTTATCCGGCGAGAGTCTTGCATCATCATAGGGCTTCGGGTCGTTGGCAATGGGTGTCACCTTTCCACTTCGGTCCATCCATGCAAGAATGTTGTTGAGACCGGACAGCTGACCGACCGGCGTGTAGATGAGAATACCATTCCGTGACACCTCAAAATTTGCTGTTCCGGAGAGAGGATTGAGCATCCCCCCTTCGAGAACGGGAAGAGGTGTCCCGGTAACTTCCATCTTCGATCTATCGAAGGGAACAGCATAGAGAGATGTTCCTCTCGCATACATGACATATCCATTAGAAAGATACCGCGCATATGACCCACCCCGGACAATCTCCTTTCGCTCATGTGTCTCAATATTCTCTGCCACGATAATTGCTTCGTCAAATGTGGTAATATTATTGTACTTCACCGTGAAGATCACCCATTTGTTTCCCGGCAGGACTTGCGGAAAGCGGTGACTGATTTCCCCACGCCCGGTATCGACCACGGTTACCTGTTCGGGAGTTCCACCGGTGACCGACACACGATGGACTCCACTGTTTAAATGACCATACCAGATGGTGTTATCATCTGCCCACCATCCTCCCCGGGGAACGCCTTCAATGCGACAGACATCCTGCGCCGTTCCGCCAAAGATCGATACCTTCTTCAGTTTTCCTGCAATAAAGAATCCAACCCATTGACCATCGAATGAGAAGAAGGGATCGGATGCTCCTTCTGATCCCGCCAGAGCCTGCGCCGTCATGGCATTCAGAGGTCTGAGATAGAGCAGTGTCGCAAGCCCGCTGATCGCGGAGCTGTTCGATCCTTGCAGGGCGGCAAGGTAAGCAGCATGCTTCCCGTCGGGAGCGATGGCAACTGTTGCGGCGCCCGGGACAAGGGGGGATGATGCTGCCAGTGCTAGTGGGAATCGAATAACCGGAAGATGAGCAGATGGTTCGGGATTCTTAATCAGCACCAATGCGAGAGCGATAGCAAGAGCCCCTGCAATCGCCGGCCAGACGAATCGCTTCACTGATCGTCTGTGTTCCCCACGCCCCGATCCCTGGCTAGACTTTTCAGGTTGTGGAACTGTCATCGTTCGCGTAGTCCGTTGCCGGCCTGATTCGCGCTTGAATCTTTTTAACTCTTTCGCAATCTCGGCGGTCGATTGGTACCGTTCCGAAGGTTCTTTCTCCAGGCACTCGAGCACAATGTGGTCAAGCTCAGGACTAATATCGTTTTTGACTGCGGACATTGGGGCCGCGTCGACATTGACTATCTCATATGCAATAGCGGTCTCGTGCACCCCTTTGAATGGAAGTTGGCCGGTCATCATCTCGTAGAGCAAGACTCCTAGCGCAAAGATATCGGACCGGTGGTCAGCGTCTCCTCCCTGGATTTGCTCAGGTGACATATACCCGGCGGTGCCGACGGTACTCCCTTCCTTTGTCAGCCTTGAGACTCCTTTGAGTTTCGCAAGTCCAAAGTCCATTATCTGAACAATGCCGTCCTTTCGGACCATGATGTTTTCTGGTTTAATGTCTCGATGGACGATCCCTTTTTCATGAGCTGCGGCAAGACCATCCGCGACTTGAATACCCAGGTCGATCGCATGCTTTATGGAAAGCCCGCTCATCCGGTCGCGCAGCAGCTGGCCGTCGATGAACTGCATGGCAATGAATATCTGCCTGCTTGACGCGCTATCGTATTCTTCAATGGAGTAGATCGTGCAAATATTCGGATGATCAAGCGTTGCGGCTGCCTTGGCCTCCTGGATAAAACGAGCCTTGTCCTGTTCAGACGCGTTCAGGTGCGGTGGAAGAAACTTCAACGCGACCATACGGTTGAGCTTAGTATCTTCGGCTTTGTAGACAACGCCCATTCCCCCCTCCCCGAGCTTTTCGAGAATCTTGTAATGCGATATTGTTTGTCCGACCATAAATGAGACTTCCGTAATGAGAGTTTACTGGAACACCTTTTCCAACAAAATGAGTCTGGAGCTCAGCCGCGGGACAACAAAGACCAATTGTTGTCCGTCGTGACTTAACCCAATGGGACTGTTTCTCAATCCGGGAAACCGGGCAGTAAGTAATTCTTCCTTGCGCCCACTCGAAGAAATCAAACGGACTTTGTCCTCCCCCGCAAACTGCACAATGATTTCGCCTAAAGGATTTGAGGTGGGCCAGGCCGTAAGTGGATTTGCCGACGAGCTTACCTTCCTCGCGGACCCTCGGACGACAGGCATGATCACCTCGCCAGTCTGTTTTGCAAGCTCGGCCGCGGTTGTTGGCTCGATATCTATTGTCCACCATCCTTCTTTGGATGAATGCCAGTCATAATACACGAGACGTTTCCCACCTGAAAACAAAAACACGGTAACCGAATCAACAAAAAACTTCCTTGTCGTTCCACTTGATACGGTGACAATAAACGATCTCCGGTCGTCGACAGAAAGTATGTGGTCGTCATCCAACCATCCAAGCCCCCAATTTTTCCCTATTAATTTTGGGGCTCCGGGATTATCTGCATCGACGACAAAAACCTTTGGAGATGTGGTATCGGAACCTTGACCAGTTGGACGAACTGCATACATTATCATGCGACCATCAGGTGACCATGACGGAATGTTGGCGCGTGAGACCCCATTGGTGAGTCGTCGTCGATTGTTGCCGTCGGAGTCCAGCACGTAGAGATCGCTACTTGTCTTAAGAGGGTCTGGGTCGTTCATAATAAAGGCGATTCGCTTCTTATCAGGCGAAAATGATGGATCCCAAATTTGACGATCGTCAAAACTGATCTGTCGAAGCGCTGAACCATCGATTCCTCCAGTCCAGAGGTAACCGACACGCTGTTGTTGCAAATAGACAAGTTCATTTCCGGAAGCAGAGACGCTAAGGCCAATATCAGGTCCTCCGCCTTTCGTCACCTGAACTGCTTCGCCTCCCTTTGCGGGAATGGCCCAGAGATTTGTGTTGCCCCCTCTATTGGAGGAGAAGATTATCCGGTCATCGGCTGTCCAGACCATCGCGTCGAGATTCTCATTCCCTTGAGTGAGTTGACGCTCTTTCCCAGTGTTCAACTCACGGAGGATTAGCACCTGGGAGGACGCATTAAGGCTGCGGATCCATGCGATTGATTTCCCGTCTGGTGACCAACAGAAATTGAAGCGGTACGAGCCAGCTGTGACGAAGAGGGAATCCGCATATTCCCGGCGGAGATCAGACCCATCGGCCTTGACGGTCAAGAACTCGATAAGCCCTGACTCCGACTGAGTGCGCGAGCTCCTCGTGCGGATAAACCCCACCCTTTCTCCATCGGGTCTCCATCGTGCTGCGGTAGCGCCTGTGGCAAGTTTCCTGCTTGTTCCGCCCAGGGATGAAATTGCAAATACATCATGCGAGGAGTTATTATCATTAGTCCGATCATAAACAATCTGACTCCCATCGGGGGAAATATCTGCACCTTGCTGTATGAACGTCGTGGCATCGGAGGTAATCTTTCGGGGTTCACCGCCATTGACGTGCATGTAGTATATATCCCACTTCCCGCTTGCGTCAGCCGCTGGAAACGCTACCCATTTTCCATCGGGCGAGAGACTGGGGTATGAGTATTGAGTGAACGGCACTTGCAGGACACGCGTGGTCATGCTGGGATTCACACTGAGACCGGGTTTCGAAAAAAGAAACCATCCTGCCACGCCAAGGATGACTAGCGCCGCAGCTCCGATAAGACCGTATCTCGCTATGGGTGATGTTCCCTTGACCGGCACGGTAGATGCAACGGGCTCGACATGAGACACAACACCGGACGCGGTTCCAGTCGATGGCGGTTGGGCTGGAATATAGGATGATGACCGCATTACCTTGCCTGAGGATTTTTTTTGTGTTCGCCGCAATTCGCTGACGAGATCATCCATGTGTTGGTACCTGTCCGCCGGATCTTTCTCAAGGCAGCGGGAAATAAGATTGGACAGGAGGGGGGAGACATCGGGCCGGAGCGATTCCAGAGACATCGGCTCTTCATTGACGATGGAGTAGAGCATCGCTGCTTCGTGTTCACCGCGGAAGGGAGTCTTGCCGGTGAGCATTTCAAACAATAGTGACCCAAAGGAAAAGATATCGCTCCGGGAGTCAACTTCTCCGCCCTGTATCTGTTCAGGAGCCATGTACGCCAGCGTTCCCACCGTGCTGGATGTTCGCGTGAGTTTCAATGATCCCTTCAGTTTCGCCAGACCAAAGTCCATGACCTTCGCCTGACCCTTGGATGTCAGCATAATGTTATCGGCCTTTATATCCCGATGGACGATCTCTTTTGCGTGCGCTTCCTGCAGCGCCTCACCGATTTGCATTGCCACTTTGATAACGTCATCGATGGAGGAGAAGGGAATCTTCTGTCGTAGGGTTCCCCCGTCGACGAATTCCATCACAATGAACATGTTGCCGCCATCCTCCTCGACGCCATGAATCGTGCAGATGTTGGGATGGTTCAACGCAGCAGCAGCTTTCGCCTCCTGGAGAAACCTTGCTTTTGTCTCTTCATTGAGAGACACATGGGCAGGGAGAAACTTGAGTGCAATGGTGCGGTCGAGCTTCGTGTCCTGAGCTTTATACACAATTCCCATTCCCCCCTCACCCAGCTTCTCAAGGATCTTGTAGTGTGATATTGTTTGTCCGATCATGTTGTCAGGCCCCGTGCTTGAGTTTTAAAAGCCGGCTTCTCGCGTCGACGATCTCCGGGAGATCACTGTCACCACCCTCAACGTACCTCAGGAATTTCTCGTATCGGCGGACCGCCTCTGGCTTGTCGCCGGCCGCTTCATAGGCCATCCCCATGTAATACTGCAGGGCCGCCCGTCTGTACGTCAGGGGCGATTCATAATACATCGTATCGACCATGGCGAACGCCTGCAACGCCTCGGCCGGTTTCCCCAGATCGAGGAGCGTGCGGCCGAGCATCGAGGCGCTCGCGAACCAGGAGGGATTCAGGCCCTTCCTGAACCCGGCGACCGCCGCCTCGCGGTTCCCCGCGGCGAGGTCGATCCTCCCCACGGCGTAACAGTACCCGCTCGTATCGGTGGAGTGCTTCCGGTCGATGTCCTCCCGCAATTCCTTCAGGACCTGTCTCGCCCTGTCGATCTCCCCGTTCTTTGCTAGTACCGAGGCATACCATCCGCGGTTTCCCGTGATAGTGAGCGGATTGGCGAGCCGATAATAGCGGAGGTTCTGCTCGAGGGCCTTCAGAGCGTTCGGGTAATCGCCCAGGTCGTCGAGGATCGCGGCCTTTTTTTCGTACGCGTCGGCGAGAACGCTCGGGAGGGACTTCGCGGGGATGGACTTGAGGTACTCTTCGGATGTGCGCAGGGCTTTCCGGAGCCTGCCCCGGAACAAATCGAGGTTCATCCGGCTCAGACGCGCGGTGTACGCGGTACCCGGATCCCCGCTCGCGAGGAGGACACCGAGACAGCGTTCGGCGTCGGCGAACCTTCCGTCGAACATGTACGTATTGACGAGTTTCTCGACCGTGGGATAGAAATCGGGTTTGATCTTCACGGCGCGTTCGTACGATTCGATCGCTTCGCGGAGTTTCCCGTGCTTGGCGTAGAGATCGCCCCGTGAATCGAACGGATTCGCCTCGTCGGGGGCGAGGGAGATGTACCTGTTGATGGATTCAATCGACTTCCCGAAATCCCCTTTCGCGTCGTACATGTAGGCGAGCGAATTATAGCCTTCCTTGAACGAGGGATCCAGTTCGAGGGCCTTCCCCATTTCCGCGATCCCTGCATCGACGTCGTGTCCGGCTCTCCACGAAATAGCTCCAAGGTAGAAATGCGCTTCCTTGTCGTCGGGATAGGCGGCGACATAGTTCCTCATTCGTCGTAACCCCTCACCAATATCACCCCCCAGGAAAATCGATTCCCATGCCCCGATCAATGCGCGGTCCCTCTCCGTGGCCCGGTCGGAATACCGGATTGCACTGCGTATCGCGGAGGTCCGGTCCTCCGGCCGGGGTGACATTGCTGCCAGGTACAGGTAGGCACCCGCGAACGTCGAATCCTCCTCGATGGCCTTCGTGAATTCGCCCAGAGCTTCGATCCTGTACTGCTTGTGACTGTAATCGATCCCGTTCAGGTAATGCCGGTAAGCTTCGGGTGAGTGGGTGGTGATATCCGCGACAGCCTTCCCCCGTACGTCACCGGTTCCGGTGGCGGAAACGAACTTCCCGCGGATCTTCGCCCCGGCGTCGTCCACGACGGCGAAGACGTCGTCTCCCTCCCCGCCGGTGATCCTTTCCGCGGCGAGGATCTCGCCGCTCTGCACGTTGGAGACCTCCACGGTGAGCACGATCCGGGGGGAGGTCTGGAGTACCTCGCCGGTGACCGAATAGTTGACGCCGGCCTTCTTCGCGACCTCGGAAGCCGTCCCCCGGTCGATCGATTTCAGGTCTTCCTTACCGAGCTGCTTCAGGATGTCGTAGAGGCGCTGTGTACTTATCACCTTGAGGGCCTTCGATTCGGAGAGGCTCGTTACCAGCAATGATGAAATCATCTTCGCGGTCCGGTCAGCATCCCCCGGATCTGCAACATTCTCGAAGTACATTACCGCGATAGATTTCTCCCCGTCGGAAGCGCTGCTGTTCTGTGTGCTGAATTTGAAATTGAAAGGATTGAAGATGAGGAGAAGGATCACGACCACGACGACCCCTCCTCCCGTAATGAGATATTTGAGAGGAGATTTCTTCGGTGTGGGTGCCGCAGACGGTGGGGCCACTGCAGTCGGTCCGACGCCGCTCATCGTCGTCTGTGTCGCATACCCCGCGCGCGCGTACTCGAGGTGCTTGCGTTCACGCCGGAGATCGGCGAGCATTTCATCGACATGCTGATAGCGGTCCTCGGCATCCTTGGCGAGGGCTTTGCCTACGATCCGTTCCAGCTCCTGTGTGATTTTTTCGTTAAACCGCGCCAGGGGCTGCGGGTCCTCGTTCATGAGCGAATACACCAGCGCCGCCTGGTGCTCCGCCCTCCAAGGAAGCTTCCCGGCAAACATTTCGTAGAGGACGACCCCGAGCGAAAAGATGTCTGAGCGGTGGTCAACTTCCTCGCCGCGGGCCTGCTCGGGCGACATGTACGCCGCGGTTCCGATCGTCGAGCCCGCCTTGGTGAGCTTCGTCGCCCCCTTCGCCTTAGCCAGCCCGAAGTCCATGATCTTCGCCTGGCCTTTCGGCGTGATCATGATGTTTTCCGACTTGATGTCGCGGTGGACGATCCCCTTCTCATGCGCGGCAACGAGGCCATCGCTGATCTGCACGGCGATGTCAAGCAATGTGCGAGACGGAAGCGCGTCCTCCACAATGGTTTTCCTCAGCGTCTTCCCCTCGACGTATTCCATCGCCAGGAAGAGTTGCCCGTCGTGCTCGTTGATCTCGAAAATCACCGCGATGTTTGTGTGCATGAGTGCAGACGCAGCGCGGGCTTCGTGATAGAACCGCTCTTTTTCCGTGGCGTCAGTCGTCAGGTAGTGCGGAAGGAATTTCAACGCAACGGTGCGGTCGAGTTTGGTGTCGTGGGCTTTATACACCACGCCCATACCGCCCTCACCGAGCTTTTCAAGGATTTTGTAGTGCGAAATCGCTTGTCCTATCATTTCGCTGCCATTCCTTTCAGTTTTGCTAGGCGGATCTTTGCAGCTGATATCTCCGCTGATTTGAAATCCGCGTCCTTCCAGATATCAAGGAATCTCTCATACTCCTTCATCGCCTGGTTTTTCTGTCCTTGCTGCTCGTACGCAACACCGAGCCAGTAGTGAGCCTTCACTGACGCCGTCGGTAAATACTCCAAAACAGGGAGAGACGAAAGCGTGTATTGCTCCACATCAACCGCAACCCACATTGCGATCTTGTTGAGTTCTTCAATCGCTTTCGTCACACGTTGGGATTTCAAATGTGCCAGGGCGACAGTGAGGGGTGGAATATGATTCGGCGCAAGCCACTGCTCGGCTCTACTAAAGTGCTCAAGCGCTGCTTCGTACTTGCCCTGTTCATACAACCCAGCGCCCAGTGTATACTCAAACCTGGCTTGTTGATTCGGAGAATCTTCAATCACGTCATTCCTCATCTGACCTGTCAATTTTGAGTACATTTCAGAGTTGCCAGCCTTCAGGTAAGCTAATGCTAATATCGAACGGTTGAATTGAATCGTCGCCGAAGATCGATCGCCCCCCGACGAATATTTTTGGGCATACTCAAGCATCGCCGGATAGTCTTGTCGCTGATACGCCAATAACATCAACCCATAGTAAATATCACTGACAGGTCCCTGTAACCGCAGAGACAAAAATGACTCAAGGTTCCTTCGCAGGAGAAGCTCCGCTTCTTGAAGACGCCCACGACGGATCGGGATGATAGCACGCGCATTTCTGGCATGGGCTTCTATAATCTTGTCTGTAGTGACGCCATATTGATTGAAATACCTCTCTGCCGCCGCGTAATCCTGGTGGATTGCGGCAATGGTGCCCAACTTCAAGATCGATGGGAAATCGGGTTTGAATGAAACAGCTTTCTGGTACCAGTAGGCCGCAGAGTCAGATTCATCGAACATGGCATATATTTCACCCTTGCTGTCGTATGGATTCGGTAAGGCAGGTGCGATCTGCAGATACTGATTAATCGCATCGACTGCTTCGGTTCGCTTACCGAGCGACGCATAAAGATATCCAAGGCTGTTCCATGTTTCTCCATCACGTGGGTCATTCTTGAGTCCCCGATTGGCTACCTGAATGCCCTTTTCATGTTGATTTTGCCTCCAGTATATATTGATAAGTGCGACATACGCCCGCTGCTCATGAGGATGCTTTTCAAGGAGCTCTTCAAGTAACGCGCTTCCCCTTGAATTATTGTTCTCAATATTGAAGGCATACTGTGCCTGAATCGTCAACCGCTCTTTTTCTGTAACGCGATCACTGAACCGCCATGCTTTGATGAGAGCCTCACGTTGCATTGCGGCATCCGGCTCAATCGCGAGGGTTGCCAGTCCATAGTATGCCATTGCGAACGTACTGTCCAGCTCAATGGCCTTGTTGAATGCCGCTTTTGCTTCAGTCGAATAGTACTTGTCGTTGAGCTGCACACCCTCAATGTATGAACGATACGCTTCAGGTGAAGTTGTCGTCACACTCGCAACGGACTTTGCTTCGGTGAATGCGGAGGGTGTAACGTTGAGGTCGTTTTTTAGGAGGATAGCAAGAGAATCAACAAGGGAGAAAATGTTGTCCGGAGAAAACCCGGACAGGCGCTGTGTGCTCAGGATTTTTCCTGAATGCACTTCAACCAAACGGTAGGTAATCGCGAGGGCCGGCCGCTCCTGCAGGATGCTGCCAAGAACCATCATCGAAACACCGGCGCGCTCCGCGATCTTCGTGGTCATGGCTGGCGAAATTGTCCGTGCATCACTTTGGCCTAGCTCCTTCTGGATGTCATAGAGGCGCTCGCGACTGATAACGTCAAGATCTCTTGTTTGAAATAGCGACGTGGTGAGGAGATTGGTGATCATGTCACCTGTGTGGTCTTTATCCTCTGGATCCGGGATGTTCTCAAAGTACATCACCGCGAGCGAGCTCTTTTCCGATGATGCCGGTGTTCCTTGTGTGCCTATATGAAAGTTGAGAGGATTGAAAACGGCGAGTAGGGCAACGATGACCACAAAGGCTGTTGCCAGAATCATATTCTTGGATGGGGTTTTCTTTGGTTCCTCCAACACCGCGGGCTGCGATATTCCTGACCTGGTTGCGTATCCAGCACGAGCATATTCGAGATTCTTTCTTTCTCTTCGGAGATCGGCCAGCATGTCATCGATATGCTGATATCGATCTTCCTGATCCTTGGCAAGCGCCTTGGAGACGATCCGCTCGATTTCGGGCGTTACCTTCTCGTTGAACCTTGCCACCGGTTGAGGTTCTTCATTTACAATAGAATAGGCGATCGCCGCCTGGTGTTCTCCACGGAACGGGAGCTTGCTGGTAAGTAGTTCGTACAAGACCACCCCGAAGGAGAAAATATCCGACCGATGATCGATCTTTTCACCAACCGTTTGCTCGGGGGACATGTATGCCGCGGTCCCGACGGTCGAGCCGGTCCTCGTTAGCTTCGAAGCTCCCTTGACTTTCGCAAGCCCAAAGTCCATGATTTTCACCTGACCCTTCGCATTCACCATGATGTTGTCGGATTTGATATCGCGGTGGATGATACCTTTCTCAGCAGCGGCAGTCAACCCGTCGCACACCTGGATCGCGATGTCAAGAACATCCTTCATTGAGGGTGTTTCATCTTCAACTAATTTCTTGAGTGTCTTTCCCTCGACATATTCCATTGCCAGGTAGAGCTGGTTCTCGAATTCTTTGATCTCAAAAATTGTCGTAATATTCGGATGGTTCAACGCTGAAGCAGCTCGCGCCTCGTGGTAGAAGCGGTCCTTCTCTGCCGCATCGGACGTCAGATAATGGGGAAGGAACTTCAGGGCAACAACACGGTTGAGGGTTTCATCATGTGCCTTGTACACCACGCCCATCCCGCCTTCCCCAAGTTTATCGAGTATTTTGTAGTGAGAGATTGCTTGTCCGATCATGTGGACGAATTCCTATCAGGATATGACTGGTTACATCTGGTGATCACGCCGCCACCTCATTCACACTCTTTTCTTCCCGAAGTATTCGGGTCAGTACATTAAAGCTCTCCGGGGTCCTCGCTCCTTTTGCAATCAATAATTTGCATAGCGGGCGAAGGAGCCATTGCGGGAGAAAACCGTTGAGACGTGCGCGCCATGAGACTCGTGTCCCATTTTCAACGGGTTCAAGCATTGCGGTGACAGTCGCCCTTATCGGTTTCCTTATCAAGTCAACCGTGTAATAGGAAAACGGTCGCCAGTCGAGAATGTTCTCAACAAAGTCGCTGTTGGCGCAATGGTTTGAAGCACCCTGACTTGTTCTCCCTTGTGGGCGGTCCAGCGCATGCCAGTCGCTGCCGACCATCCACAAAAGGCGTTTCTCCGGATCGTTGAGCCACTCCCAAAGTTCGGAGGGAGAAACAGGAAACTCCCTTCGGAGAACAATATGCGCCTCTTCCTCAGCGAGGATCGCATGGCGGTCGCTGGTGAATTCTCTATACCGATCATCGAGATTCATGCTGAATGTCTCTACTGCGCCTAGGTGTTCATAGGTTTCAGTCTGTGCGTGCACATTGAGCGGGTGAACATCCATCCGATGGAGACTGGCAGCCGTAAAGAGCGCATACCCATGCCATCCCGTTGCCCCGCTTACCTGGTTCTTGGACAACCTGTGAAGAAGATTGACGCTTGTCCCGAGTGGTTTGGCCTTTCCGGCAACATCCTGTAGAATGAAGTCACCATAGTGCGTAATAAATTTCAAATCAAGCTGGCCAATCATCTTACACCCTTTGCATGTACAGGTCGCCATACGCTGAGCCGATTGTTGCTTGTCCCTGAAGTCAAAATACGTTGCCTCAATGATCTCAAGTAGTGTTTCTCCCCGAGGAAATTGTTTGTCGGAGGCATATGCAAACACCGCGTCGCCTTCAATCTCCGCAATCTGGAGGCGGGGTGAGAACCGGGCTAAAATAACTTTGAAGATGTCTCCAAGGATTACCCTTGAATGATCGAGTTCGGCCTCTGCGACAAACGACGTAAAGCCGGAGATATCAACTAAGACGAGATATCCTCCTGCGATGCCTGAGTTTTTCTCTTCTTGCATAGGCAGTAGCCCTTTCGTCAAAGAACAATAAAGAACTATCCTCACACTACGCCATCACTCACCAATCGGATCAATCCCTTTTCTTTTCAAAGCGTTGTCAAGCGATTTCAACTCTTTCTCGGAGACATTTTTCCATGATTCTCTTAGTTCTTTGAGCACGTTCTTCTGCTCTTTCACAGCTCTGACCAGTTGCGTCGAGGGTTTGGCATCTGCACTCTGAAGAAGTGCTGTCAGAAAGAGGAATTTTGATTGCAGTCCAGCAAGAGTTTCGTTGCCAGATGTGGGTAGAGAAACATATGAGTAGGCAATGTCCGGATTTCCAGGTGTGCCCTCTCCTTCAATCCCACCTAGCTTTCTTTCCAACTCAGCGATACGTCCTACAAGATCGGACGGCGCCTTGGAAAGCGACTGCAGTTTACTACGTATGTTTTGAATAGTCTTTCGTAAGACGAAAGCCTCATTGTAGCTTTCATAGCAGATCATCGAGTTGTCGAACTGCTCCTGGAGATCATCTTTTGAAATCTTCACCCGGGGATCGAGTCGGACTGTAAGTCGTTGCGAGAGCACCGTTCCATCAACGGTTAATTGAACTGTGTAGATTCCAGGCTGTACCCACGGACCCGATGGGCCCGCCGCGGTATTTCGATAGATGGCAGAAATCGGGTGCGATCGCCGGGTCCCTTGCGGCGGCGGGTAGTGCAAATCCCACACGAATCTCTGCATCCCCTTCTGGGGAGAAAGCACCATTGGCGGACGAATCCAATACATCGGATAGGGATGGTCGTTTGCGTTAAAGGTCTCTGGTTCATCGTTGCTGGAGAACTTCCTGATTGTCGTTCCTCTATCATCAAGAATTTCAAGCACAACCTCCGAAGCGTTGGATTCCAAATGGTAGTCGATGATGGCCCCATCGGGGGGATTCTGACCCCCCGGTTCCTCCGGCGGAAGCGGAGTGTCTGTATACTTGCTCCATTCTACTCGTGTCGCAACCTGAGGCTTGAAAAGGAACGCTTTGGACTTCGTCGCACTCTCGTTGAGCTGACGAAGGGAGGTAATGTTATCCAAAATCCAGATTGACCTCCCATGAGTTCCTACAACCAGGTCATCCTCATGAATCACAAGATCCCGGATTGACGTGGCGGGCATGTTCAAGCGCAGCGACTGCCAATCGTCGCCATCGTTGAACGAAACGTACACCTCGCGCTCGGTTCCGGCAAACAACAGACCCTTTCGCACGTGATCTTCGCGCACGACATTGACAGGTCCATTCGCGGCGATTCCGTTGGTGATTTCCTTCCACCTCTGTCCTCCATCATGTGTCCGGAAAATATGCGGACGCATGTCGTCCAACCGAATACTGTTGATCGCTGCATAAGCAGTGTTGACGTCGAAATTCCCCGCAACCAGCTGGGAGACTTTGCTCCAAGCCGTGAGCTCCTTCGGAGTAACATTCTGCCATTTTTTTCCTCCGTCCCGTGTCACGTGTATCAGGCCGTCATCCGTTCCCGCCCAAATTATGTTTACATTTTTCGGTGAGGGGCCTAAAGCATAAATCACGCCTCTGCGCGGCATGTTTGTTAAATCGGGAGCTCTAAAAATGCCAATACTTGCCGGAACATCAGGCTGCTCGCGCGAAAGGTCGGGACTCACGATCTCCCAGGATTGTCCGCCCGACGTAGTCTTGAAAAGAACGTTGGTGGCAAAAAACAAAACCGTTGGATCGGCCTTTGAGAATAGAAGCGGCATCGTACGCAGGATTCTGTACTTCCCCGAGCGGACCGCCTCCGGAGCGACATTCTGCGCCTGTCCTGTTGTCTTGTCGTATCGTGTTACTCTCCCCCCATACACGATATTTGGATTCAATGGATCGGGCGCGATATAGGAGTATTCATCCGCACCAACCGGATGCCATTCGCGAAAAGTAATCTGTCCATCGTTACCACGACTCGCAATTGCTACCGAGCCGCTTTCCTGTTGACCACCATAAACATTGTATGGCCATTGATCATCTGTTGTGACATGATAGAGTTGTGCTGTCGGTTGATTGTACCACGAACTCCACGTTTCTCCCCCATTCACGCTGATCACAGCACCCTGATCTGCATACGTGAGAATGATATCAGGATTAACAGGATTGATCCAGATACGATGATAATCATCTCCTCCCGGAGCGCCTTTGAAGCTCTCCCATGACTTGCCTGCATCTGTTGAGCGATACGCGGCCACATTTCCGACATAGACAATGTCCTTGTTTTTGGGATGCACTTTGATCTCAGCGAAATCAGAGCCGCGACCCCAGAGCCGCTTGTCCGTCGTAATTAGTTCCCAGCTCTCTCCTGCATCATCGGATTGGTAGATGCCTCCGTTCTCGGTTGCATCGACGGTCGCATAGATCCGATTCGGATCAGCGGGCGCGATTCCGAATCCTATTCTTCCCAATCCCTGTTCAACGGTCGGCAATCCACGCGAGAGTTTTCTCCACGTTTTCCCCCCGTCTACGGATTTGAACAAACCGCTGGTCTTTCCCTGCCACGCTGCGTTTTCCCATGGACCTTGCCGGCCAGCCCACATGTCGGCGTAAAGGATATCAGGGTTTGCGGGATCAAGCGAGACATCCATCGCGCAAGTGTTTTCATCGATGTAAAGAGATTTTGTCCAGGTGCCACCACCATCCTTTGTCTCAAACACTCCCCGTTGTTCATTCGGACCGTAGGGATGACCGAGCGCCGCGACGAATACATGGCTTGCATCGCGAGGATCGATCACGACCGCTGCAATCTGCTGAACATCATCCAGGCCTATATGTTTCCAGGATTTTCCTCCATCCACAGACTTGAACATTCCGTCCCCAACAGAAAGATCAGGACGTTGTAGACCTTCGCCTGTACCGACATAAATAATATTGGGATCGGATAGCGCAACCGCCAATGCTCCGATCGAACCTGTCGGTTGATCATCGAAGATCGGTTTCCAGGTGCGTCCGTAATCGTTCGTTCTCCAGACACCACCGTTATTCACCCCCATGTAGAAGACACTCGGTTGACCGGGAATACCTGTCGCAGCAACCCCCCGTCCCCCTCGAAACGGGCCTATCATTCGCCATTGGAGATTTTGATAGGCGCTCGGATCGAATGGTTGGGACAAACCACCTTGCGCAAGGAAAAGACAAATGAAACAAAATAGGTGAAGGAGTTTTTTCACATCACCTCCATGAACAGTTGGTAACACTGACTTATGCGAATGGTCACGAATGTTCTGCATCGTTCGATAAAGACTATTTATTCAGCCTCTCCGTCCAGTTCACGACGATCGTCACGGGGTCTGTTTCTTTTGGTTCGATGAGTCGATTCACGATAAAGCTCTTTCCGTCGGAGAACGGTTCACAGTCAGACATAATAGGAGTTCTTGAGAACAGTTCCTGGATCGTTCCGACTTGCAAGGAAGAACGCGCCTCTCGAATCTCGGCGGCCATCGTCTTGTTGTCGCCGCTAACAAAGTAAAGCTCACGGCCATCACGGCGCCACGCCGGATTTGATCCACCCGACGTGGATATTTTCAGAGCCGTCCCCGGCCCTGGGAAAGGCCGAAGATAAATTTCTGACTGACCGGTCTCGTTTGAATGGTATGCGATCCACTTCCCATCGGGAGAAAACCTCCCCATACCCTCGTGGTACACAGTGTTCACGAACGGCCAGTTCTTTTGTTCTCCACTCAGCGTAAGAATCGAGACGTCCGCCTGACCTCCCTCGCCTATTTGTTGGAGACACAGTGCGCTACCGTCCGGCGACCAATCTGTTGGGACGATTGGGTCATCCGATCGAAGCAAGACTACGTCATCACCCCCGCCTTTGACAGTGCGAACGTGAATGCTGAAAAGGCCGGCGTTGGTGGCGGCATATGCGATCTTGTCGCCGCTGGGTGACCAGACAGGATTGATATCACCTGAGAGACCCGAGGTGAACCGTGTGCGACTCTCCCTGCTCAGGTCATACATCCATAGGTTTTGTGTTCTGGACTTCGGCTCAAAGATACCGAGGATGATCCGTCTCCCATCCGGTGAGATTCGCGGCCAGAAATGCTCGATGACGTCACCCAGAACTTTCTGTACTTTTCCCTGCCGATCGACGATATGCATTCTCGCACCCGCAAGTCCCACCCCGGTTTGATACGCAAGAATTCCGTTCTGTGAAGCGGAGAAGACCCCAAGACTGAAACCCGGATCGTTAATGACTCCTTCCGCGACAGACATTGCATCACCGCTGAGAGATAGGCTACTTTCATCAAACCGCTGGGCAAGCAACGATGATCCCCGCATGTACAAAAGATATCCCGAAGCATACGCTGCGTTCGACGATGTATTCAAAAGCAATTTTGATTGACCGTCTTGAAGGGAGGCGACCATAATTGCGTCTCCCTCAGCCTCCGCCCCGAAGGAGGCAGTGCGCGAGAAATACAAAAAGTGATTTCCATCCGGGAGGAAGAGTGGCCAACGCTGGCTGGATTCTTTCCGAGTGGCATCAACTTGTGTTACCAGAACGGGAGTGCCTCCCACAGCCGGGACAGCAGACAACGGGCCTCCTGGAGTAGCAGCAAAAACAATCATATCCTTCGAACCCCAAGCGCCGCCGCGTGCATTGAAAGCATCGCAAATCGTCACTGGGGGATTGCCGGCCACATCAACCTTTTTCAGCTTTCCTGTTACCCTGGAAAAAAAACCGACCCACTTGCTGTCAAAAGACCAGAACGGATAGTACGCACCCTCCGTCCCGGGAAGCGCGACAGCCGTGCCTCCGTCAAGACGGCGGAGATAAAGATCTGTTTTTCCATCCGATGTTGCACACACGAAAGCGAGATTCTTGCCATCCGGCGAGATAATGACAGGACCTGCATCATAACCATAGGAGTGGAGGTTGGTACCTTTCGGGGAAGTTATGAACGCTTCGATTGGCGGATACGCGAGCGAGGCGGACTTGAGATAGAAATAAGTCGCAGCTGCAGTACTGGCGATCGCAACTGCAGCGAGCACCCACAGCAACATCCGTTTGGCGGGTGATGGACCGGTGATGCGCTCTTCAGATGTCAATCCGCCCGGTGGCACATACGCCGGACGTGCGGCGGTCATCCTACTGGTGCGCTGACGACCGGATTCGCGTCGTGCTCTCTTAAGATCAATGGCGATCTGCTTGGCTGACTGTGACCGTTCGTTGGGATCCTTCTCTAGGCATTCAAGGACAATGCGTTCAAGTTCCGGATCCATTTCGGGTTTGACCGAAGACATGGGAGCCGCATCAACATTGACTATCTCGTAAGCAATTGCAGTTTCATGTACTCCCTTAAACGGGAGTTGACCGGCCAGCATCTCATACAAGAGCACGCCGAACGAAAAGATATCTGAGCGGTGATCAGCGTCCTGACCCTGCACCTGTTCGGGAGACATGTACCCGGCGGTGCCAAGTGTGCTTCCTTCTTTGGTCAACCGGGTAACACCTCGCAGTTTGGCCAAGCCGAAGTCCATGATCTGCACGATGCCATCTTTCCGGACCATGATGTTTTCGGGCTTGATGTCCCGATGCACTATTCCTTTTTCGTGTGCGGCAGCGAGACCCTCGGCAATCTGGACACCAATGTCGATGGCGGATTTCAAACTCGGTGGTGAAGCTTGGCTCTTTTCACGAAGTGTTTGTCCCTCCACAAACTCCATCACGATAAACATCGAGCCTTCATGGTCCTGGATGTCATGAATCGTGCAGATGTTCGGGTGATTGATCGCGGAGGCTGCCTGCGCTTCTTGTATGAAGCGGGCTTTGTCCTCCTCAGAGGCTGACAAATGTGGTGGAAGAAACTTGAGCGCCACCGTTCGTTTCAGCTTGGTGTCCTCGGCCTTGTAGACCACACCCATCCCGCCCTCTCCGAGCTTTTCGAGGATTTTATAGTGTGATATGGTTTGTCCGATCATAGGATTAACCTTCAGGTTCAATAATTTTCCAGCACATATATGTCTCCCGTTTTTCGGTAGAGACTGAAGTAGATCTTTTTTCCATCAGGCGACCAGCTAGGATAGTCGATCAGGTTGACCCCTGATTCGGTGAATGCCTGCAGTTCCCTGACCTTGCCGGTTGAGGCATTCACAAGACAAATGTCGCGATGATCTTTAAGACAGAGTATGACATTTTTCTCCGTTGGTGACCACTTTGGATGAGAGTATTCCGATCCGCCGGAAGTGATCTCGATTGGTGTCCCCCCCGAAGAAGGAACCATCCACAGGTGACGACTATTTCCTTTGTTCAAACTAAAGATAATCCGCTCACCATCAGGAGACCAGTCCGGGAATAGAGCAGCATCCTTGAACGAGGTAATTTGTTTCTCCGCTCCTGACTCAATGGAGTGTGTCCAGATATTCACCGACGAACTATCGCCACGAGAAACCGCAATCGTCTTTGCATCCGGCGACCAACAAGGGAAAGAGCCGGTACCGGGAATAACTTTTAGCAAGGAAACATCACCGATTGCACGAATTGCAACATCGTTGCCCTGAAGGTACGCAATCTCTTTCCCATCAGGAGATAGTGATGCACCGCCAGTGCCTTCTTCAACCACCTGGGAGAGAAATGTTCCATTCAAGTCCATTGTCCAAAGACTTGTATTCCCTCCTCGGTCGGATTGAACAAGGAGAACTTTGCCATCCGGAAAAGCAATAGGTTGATCCTCCAAGCCTGTCTCTGTTGACACCTGTCGAAGCATCCCTGTGCTTACTGTAAGCTCCCAAATGTCTGGCGAGCTTTTGACCGTTGCATAGGAGATGGTGTGCTTGATGGAAGAAACGGAGAGATTGACATCAGCTCCTTCTCCCACCGTAACCCTTTTGGGTGTGGCAACATCCTGCGCTCCAGAGAAAAATGGTATCTGCCAGATGTTCATGCTTCCGCTTCTTCGTGAGGAGAAGAGGATCGATTTTCCGTCGGGGGACCAACCGGGCTTGAGAAAGAGCGTTTTGTCATACGTGAGGCGCTGAGGATGACCTCCACTGGACGAGATGACATAGAGATCTGCTGGCGATGACAAATGTGCAATCACACACACTATCGACTTTCCGTCGGGTGACCAGGAAGGTTGATATTCAAAGCCTATATCGTTTGTCAACTGCTTCGGTTCGCCCCCATCGGCCCTTATCGTCCAGAGCTCCCAGTCACCACTCCGCACGGATCGAAAGACAATGGTCTTGCCATCAGGAGACCATGCCGGGTCGAATCCATTGGACACAAGCTTCACCGGGTTGCCGCCAAGGGCCGGGACAAGAAAAATGTCGCCGCCGGTTCCCTTAAGATATGCGTCGAGGATTCCGTAGT
>QKGJ01000202.1 GCA_003251275.1 Ignavibacteria bacterium | reverse complement strand
TTCCTTCAGTTTTCAAAATTCGTTGATGAAGCCTCTCCTGATAAACCAGCTTGACGGTGAATTTGGCATAGCCAGGTTCTCCGCGCAATGATCCGATTCCGGAGTGGGTTGCAAGGGCAAAGGGTCTGACGTCAGTGACTCGCACCGATCATGAACTCTCAATTCTCTGTTCATCCGAGAGCATACCGGATAGCGTTGAATGTGAGAGGGGATTTGCCGGTCTCGGCGTCGCCGGGAAACTTGATTTCTCCTCGACAGGAATTGTGGCCTCGTTGGCGGTTCCTCTTGCGAAGGCAGGTATCAGCATTTTTTTGATCTCAACATTTGATACCGATTACCTCTTTGTTCGAAGCAGGGAGGTCGATTCTGCAGTCCGCGTGTTGAAGGCGTCAGGGCATTTTTTTCAGGAATAGCTCCCAATCATATTGGATGGCATTCGTCACCGGTCCGTGGTAATGTGTATTGATTCCTTGTGCATGACATTCAATCTTTTTACCTTTCGGGAGTCCGCGTTGCATCCTTCCTTTTTGTACAGAAAAAGTGATTCATGAAGACTCACGACACCAACTTCTTTACGACCGCTGAGGTTTCCCGCATTGAGAAGGCTGTTAGCATTGCCGAGGAGAAGACCTCCGGTGAAATTGTTCCGTATGTAGTTTCGAAAAGCGATGACTATGAAGAGGCCGAATGGCGCGGAGGATTCATCTGTGTAGTTGTTTTTCTGGCGGTAGTGGTGGTTCTGCATGAGTTTACAGACATTTGGCTTCCGTTTGAGTGGCCATCAATGGTTCTTGCCGGACTTCTAACGGGAATCATCGGAATCCTGCTGGTCAAATTCATTCCGGCAGTAAAACGTGTCACCGCCGGACAAAGCCTGATGGAAGAGCGTGTTGGTAGCAAGGCGGCGGAAGCATTTTTGTTGGAGGAGGTTTTTCAAACGCGTGATCGGACGGGTATCCTGCTCTTCCTGAGCCTCCTCGAGAGACGGGTAGTAGTTTTGGGTGACGCGGGAATAAACGCGAAGGTGGAAGAAGGCGCGTGGAGTAAGGTCGTCGAAAAGATTCTCCAGGGAATCCGATCTGGCCGTGCCGCTGACGGCCTTGTCGATGCTATTGAACAGAGCGGGAAGCTGCTGGAACAGCACGGTCTCTCCATTCGCTCGGATGACAAGAACGAACTTTCGAACTCCCTTCGCCAACGATAAAATGCTTGCATGAATCAGTCACGTTGCCCTTCTCTGATCATACTTGCTTTACTGGTATCGTTTCAAGGAAGGGCCGAGGGAGCAGAAGTTCCGTATCTCGCCGGGCGGGTTAATGATCTGGCCGGTATTCTCTCTCAAAGGACTCGATCAGAGATCGAATCGACTCTGGAAAGGCACGAAAAAAGAACATCCAACCAAATTGTTGTACTGACGATTTCATCCCTTGAAGGGGATATCTTGGAGGAATATTCCTATAGGGTTGCTTCAACATGGAAACTCGGAACAAAAGAAAATGACAATGGGGTTCTCCTGTTGATCGTGAAGGATGACCGGAAGTTGAGAATCGAGGTGGGAGATGGGTTGGAGGGGGCTCTTCCCGATGTTACGTGCGGCAGGATAATCCGGAATGAGATGGTTCCCATGTTCAAAAAAGGAAAATATGATGAAGGCGTATTTGCTGGTGTCGATGCCATCATTCAGGCTGTGGCGGGTGAGTACTCAGTCAATGATCCTCCTGAGCGCCGCGCCACCGACGACACAATGGGCATTGTCTTTGCATCGCTTCTCTTCTTTTTTGTGGTGGGACTGTTTACCGTGATCGGGGTCTTCACGCCGGGATGGCAATCGTGGTTTCTCTTTTTGTTTTTGATACCCTTTTGGTTCCTTTTCCCCATGGCATTTTATGGGCAGACTACCGGCATCGTCATTTTCGGTCTCTACATTTTGGTCTATCTCATTTCAAAAAAATGGTTGAAGACTTCTCCACGGGGTAAGTCGATCATGAGTACTTGGGGAAAGAAGTTTGTCTCTTCCGGGCGAGGCGGAGGTTTCTCTTCGGGAGGAAGTTTTTCAGGTGGCGGAGGCAGCTTTTCCGGTGGGGGAGCTTCCGGTAGTTGGTAATAATGGTTCGAATTCTCTCGACGGTTCCTTATCAGAATATGATTCTCATGAATAATTGATTGTTTTCAACGGGGTGCACGTATGGTTACCGAAAATCTTTTTTCCTTGACTCCCTCCCAAATCGCGCTCCTGCTCGCCGGAGTCCTTGTTGCGTTATACGCGATGATGGTCGCGATGATTTTATTTCAACGACGAAAATTTGAAGGGGATGTCTCTGCACAGGATCAAGTATACCGTCGCTTCATTCATGGTTTGAAGGAGGGGGTGATGATTACTGATGATGCGGGTCGGTTTATTGATGTGAATCGATCACTCAGCACTCTCACCGGCTATACGCGAACAGAACTCTTTCATATCTCCCTCCCGGATCTTTTTCCCGGTGATGCGCAAAAGAACAAGGCAAACTACAAGTTGTTCCATCAGCTTATACGGAAACGGAGACACCACTTTGAACAGGGGGAGGAAATCCGTAGAAAAGACGGGCGCATAGATGCCCATGATACACATTATCTCTACCTGGGTAATGACACCGTCCTTACGGTCATGCAGGAAGGAGTGAAAGGAATGCCGACGACGAAAGAAAAATACTCCGAACAACATATCCGGCAGATCATTGACCTTTCGCTCGATATGATAGTCGCAGTTGACAAGCAGCGGCGAATCATCGAGTTCAATAGAGCAGCGGAAAAGGCTTTTGG
>QKGJ01000073.1 GCA_003251275.1 Ignavibacteria bacterium | reverse complement strand
CGTCCCGTTTTTGAACCAGAATCTCTGCGGGGGCAAGGGATGTAATCTGATCAGCGAGTTGCGCGAAGGAGAATTCCGATAGAGAAAACTCCGCTGTAGACACATCAACGAACGAGAATCCAATACTCTCCGTCCCGTCAGGAGTGGGTGATGGCAACGCAATTGCCGCGAGAAAGTTGTTTTGCCTGTTGTCAAGCACACGGTCGGAATAGGCGACACCGGGAGTAACTACCTCGATTACGTCACGCTTCACAATTCCCTTGGCGAGCTTTGGATCTTCGAGTTGTTCACAGACCGCAACGCGGTGGCCTGCCTTCAGGAGTTTCGGAAGGTACGTATCCAGGGCGTGGTGCGGGAAGCCTGCGAGCGGAACATTTCCCGCTGCCCCGTTTCCCCGCTTCGTCAGGGTAATCCCTAAAACCTTTGAGGTTACGAGGGCATCTTCCTGAAAAGTTTCATAGAAATCTCCCATACGAAAAAGGAGTATCGTGTCGGGATACTGAGCCTTGATCTGACCGTATTGATTCATCAGGGGAGTGGACATTGGGAGAGTGTGCTAACGGGTGATTTCTAATTCGTGTGGTGGAAATTAAGCGAAAATCGGCAGGAAAATCAATGAAGGGATCGAGGCTCAGCCGATCAAAAGCAAAAGGCCGGCAATGCGCCGGCCTTTCTCTACATCTGAAATCAGACTAGTTTTCCCACCATGATACGAGTTCATATTTGTCTGAGACTGGGAAACTCGGCGGTGCGCTCGTCAGGAAACGCGGATCGTGACGGATACTCTTCAGAAATCCGTTCACCAGCGAACCGCCGCTGATTTTTCCCGTTGAGGTTGACGCCGCCATCGTGAGTGCGCCGAAGAGATTGAGACGGCCACTCACAGGAGCAGTATCGTAGTCCTGAACCCCAAAGATTCCATCGTGGCAATAGACTGCCGCCTGAATGTTTACCGATGACGCTGACGTTCTCGGAAGCCACGTGCCGGTTGAGGGATCTTTTGTTGTTACATACGTCATGCGTTCCGAAACGAGGCCAAGCATGTCGGGTGAGGACTGGTTTCCATTCGGATTTGATGCCGCCATGAGATCGTCGTCAATCCAGATATTTCCTTTTGTTCCACCGCCCGCAGTTCCCTTCAGCGCAACGATAGTTGCCTTTCCTTTATAGGTTCCCTTCACGCGGACATCTGCATTTTTCACTGCAATTACTCCATTGGAAGTGAGGGAACTCAGTGCCACAGTTTCATCCCGTGTGGTACCGGTAAGCGCCGGGATTTTGATTTTCACGCTGCCACCTGGAAGAAATTCGAGCGAAACGTCTTCACCGTCGAATAACGCACTCGGTGCGCTTGCTGCGGCGAGGTCCTCCAGATTTGTTATATTTGCGGAAGGGCGATTGACTGTAATTCCCCATTCACTTCCAGCATTGAAAATAGGATCGTACACACCTCCGTACACCATCGTATTCGGCGGATTGAAACCAGTAATCTTATCATGGAAGTATGGGCGCCCACCGAGGTTCCATCGACCGTTTGTATGTGCATATCCGAACATTGAATCGCCGGTGACCTTCCACATATTGCCGCCCGAAGTAGAGTTGCTCGTCGGACTCATGTAACCGTTTGTCTCGGATCCTGAAAAATACCCGTATTTTGCAAATGGTGTATAGCGCAGGGACGCAATAACAGTATCACGCACAAGGCCGTGACCATCTTTAGTAAAAGCCCTTACCTCGGAGACCGACATGACTCTCTTATCGCCAGCGGAGTTAACGCTATCGATTGTAACACTATAGGTACCGCCGTAGAAATTGCCGGAAAAGGTATTCGACGGTACCGTGGCGCTCAGCACGTAATGCGTTCCGACGTTTGCTCCAGCAACGGCGACGTTGTGAGCCATCGATCTTCCGTAATAGTCCATCGAATTGCTGACCGTCTCTGTGGCCCGATAGTTAATGTTGAATAGGGCATGCGCGACAAGAATGCCCAATCCGATTACATAGATGATACTTGCTTTACCCATTGAAAGCCTCCACTAGAACGAAAATTGTTATCCGTGCCGCTTGATGTTTCGTGAAGCAAGGCGGGTCTGCCGCCAGAATCCTTTGATTGTACTCATCTTGTCGTAGCCGAGAATATCGTCGGCCACTTCGTATGGACTTTCAACATTGAGAGTCGTTTCGATAATCCATATCTGGCTCTTCGCTGCGGTATCTGCCGGCGTACCGTTTTCTCGCAGATAGCGGAGACTAAAATCCTTGACCCCGATGCTCATGACGAGCGGTGTTTGGGTGTTTACTCTGCGGAAAAGTGCAAACACCGTATCTGTTCCGTTCTTGTAGGGAGCGATAAACCATGCAATCTTATCAATCGTACCATCCCGATCGATATCACCCTGAAATCGAATCGCGGTGGGGCTGGAGATCTCAATGGACGTTTTCGGGTCCACCACTCCGTAGCCGATCTTTCTAAAATCGTACTCGATGGTTCTCACAACGTTAACCAATGATTCCTGAACATTCAGGTTTGCATTGGATGAATCGGTGTGTGCGATGATGTTTGTATTCAACTGAATTCCCAACAGGATAACATATGCCCCGATGATGGTGGAACCGATGAGATCAAGCATTACTGACATATCTGTACTCCTTTTATCCTTCGGTTTCTAGTTCCAATAACTCATAATTGCAGGGAAATTGAGCGTATCTTTTGATGTCGGACTCGTGACGGTCACTGTAAGTTTCTTGTGCCATGTCCGAACACTGGAAACTCCATCGAGATTTGTCGGATCGACGTAGACAACCTTGG
>QKGJ01000099.1 GCA_003251275.1 Ignavibacteria bacterium | reverse complement strand
GGCGCGTTTTCCCCGGGCAAGGCTATTCTCACGATCTCCTTGTCGATTGCCTTTTTCGCAATTGCCGCGTTCGCAGAAGAACTGTTTTTCCGGGGTTACCTCTTCCAGGTCCTGACGCAAGGACTGACTCTCTTCCCCGCCCTTATCATTATGGCATTGGCATTTTCGTTTTCACACGGTGGTAACCCCTCGGTGGACACTCTTGCGTTTGTGAATATCGCCCTGGCCGGATTATGGCTTTCGATTGCCTACGTGAAGACACGCAGCCTCTGGCTTCCTTTCGGCCTTCATTTTTCATGGAATTTTTCCCAGTCGACGTTGTTCGGCTTCCCGACAAGCGGAATACAGTTTGCGAAATACCGAATAGGCTCCTCGGTGGTCACAGGTCCGTCCTGGTTAACGGGAGGCGATTTCGGTCCCGAGGCAGGTATTCTTGCAACCGTTGCGATTCTCCTTTGCACCTGGTATATCCTCAAAGCGAAGTATTTGTCAGCTCCTGAAGGCATTATCACTCTTGACTCTCTGGAGGATATTCTTCCCCCGCGGGATGGCGACGGCGATATTGCGAGAAAGGAGGCTGAGTGAAAAACGTCGCCCTCTACCTGTTGTTACTCTGGCAACCAGCGCAAACCGCCTTTGGGGAGGATTCTCTCTTCGTGGCGATCGCACAGCGCGGCATTGCAAAAGTGTACAACCTGGAGTTTGAGAAGGCGGAAGAAGAATTCGTGAGGTTGACGCAAATGCAGCCTGCTCATCCTGCCGGATATTTTTTCCTTGCCATGGTAGATTGGTGGCGCATCATGATCGATATTGACAACGAAGAGTATGATGACAGATTTGTGTCTGCACTGAACAAAGTGATCGACCTGTGTGATGAGCGTCTCGACAAGAACGAAAATGACGTCACCGCTCTCTTCTTCAAAGGAGGATCACTGGGATTCAAAGGGCGGCTGCGCTTTCATCGGGATGATTGGTTTGCAGCGGCAGATGCCGGTAGAAGAGCGCTACCGATTGTCCAGGATGCGTCCGCTTCTGACCCACACAACTTTGATATCTTCCTCGGGACCGGAATCTATAACTACTACGCAGCCGTCATACCCGAACTGTATCCGATGGCGAAACCGTTGCTCCTGTTTATTCCCCATGGGGATAAGGAAAAAGGGATTCGTCAACTCAAGCTTGCTGCGGAGAAAGGAACCTACGGGCGGGTGGAGTCGGCATACTTTCTCATGCAACTGTATTACCAATACGAAAAGCGGTATAACGATGCACTCGCGATTGCACAACGGTTGCACGAGCAGTTTCCGAATAATATGCTCTTTCACAAATATGTGGGCCGTTGTTACGTTGTGTTAAGCAACTGGGATTCGGCCCGGGTTGTCTTTGACGAGATTGTTCAGCGGGGAGCAAAGGGCTTTCGGGGATATAATGCATCGACTCTCCGCGAGGCGGAATATTATCTGGGGCTGGATAACTTATTGGGGGGGCACTTTGAGGATGCGGAGCGCCATTTCATTCGCTGTGATGAACTCAGTCGTACCCTGGATGCGGATGGACCTTCCGGGTTCATGGTGATGGCGAACCTGAAACTGGGCAATGCATATGATGCACAATCGAAGCGAGAACTTGCAACACAGCAATATCATAAGGTCCTGGATATGAAAGAATACCAACAGTCACACGATCAAGCTGATCATTACCTCACCACCCCGTATTTTCAATAGTGATGACAGGTCAATGGACCATAGTGGTGTTTGGTCTTGTTGCCGCGATCGCGGAGATCGCGGGGGGCAGCTTCGTTGTTCTGCGGAGGAATTGGCCGAAGAAGGTCCAGGAGTATCTTCTCGCGCTTGGAGCCGGTTTTATCCTTGCACTGGTTCTTCTTGAATTGCTCCCGGAGAGCATCCTTGCCGTTGGCGCCGCGGCTCCGCTGTATATGTTACTCGGGTATTCAATGCTGCATTTCTTTGAGCACACAATTGTCGGACATCTACACTTTGGTGAAGAGACACACCATGAGGTAATGGTCACCTCTGCGGCAAGCGCGGCGGCGTTTGGAGGTCTCTTCATTCATGCATTCTTCGACGGGTTCGCAATCTCTGCCGGGATGTTGCAGGACAATTACCTGGGACTTCTCATTTTCCTTGCGGTTCTCCTTCACAAAGTCCCGGAGGGAGTAACCATTGCATCCATCATGATTGCTGCAGAGCATCGCCGCAGGACAGCCCTTCTTGCGTCGGCGGCAATCGGCTGTGCAACGATGATGGGGGTGTTGAGCGTTTTCTTCCTCTCGGGCGTGGATGAAGCGCTCGTGGGAAAGGCATTTGCGCTCTCCGCTGGTATCGCCTTGTATGTGGGAGCGAGCGACTTAATTCCTGAGGTCAACCATTCTTCGAACAGGATTACTCCGGTCGTCGTGTTTCTCGGAATGTTGCTCTTCTATCTCAGCACTCTCGCGCTCCATCAGATTATCAGAACTGCACATTAGTCTCCCTTAGCGTGGTATCCGATGCACATGATCCCATTTCTGTATGATTTCCTTGTCATACTCTCCGCGGCGATTGTCGTCATCCTCATTGCGCATCGCATTCGGGTTCCTGCCGTGGTTGGGTTTCTTCTCACAGGTTTGTTGATTGGTCCTCATGCTCTTGCACTTGTCCCTAACCAGGAGAAGGTAGAAGTTCTCGCAGAAATCGGAGTGGTGATTCTCCTCTTTACCATTGGACTGGAGTTTTCGCTTGAGCGTCTGAGTCAAATCAGGCGGACCTTCGCTTTAGGAGGTTCCCTCCAGGCACTCATCACTTCCCTTGT
>QKGJ01000212.1 GCA_003251275.1 Ignavibacteria bacterium | reverse complement strand
GTAACGCGCTGGGATGAAGATGTGCATGCCCTTCTCGCCCGGAATAGGTTTCATCCTGAATACGGAGATCGCATCGCCTTCGCTGCAATCAATCCGCCGCCGACGTCCTACAGTGGCGATCGCAAGTACTTCGTTGGGCGGAACCGCTCTTTGGCGAACCCCGCGGCAATGGATCGGGTTGCTCTTTCAGGTCGTGTGGGAGCGGGATTGGATCCATGTGTGGGTTTGCAAGTCATTCTTGAATTAGCACCCGGCGAAAGAAAAGAGATCACGTGCATGCTTGGCCAGGCTGATTCGTTAGATGAGGTTCATCGGCTGGTTCTCACCTACCGGGAAAGCGTTGCGGTCGAGACGGCGCTAAGGCAAACTCAGGCCTGGTGGGATCACCTCTTGGGAACAATTGAGGTCCATACTCCCGAGCTAGCTGCAGACTTCCTGATCAATCGTTGGCTTCTGTACCAGAGCCTTAGCTCTCGCATGTGGGGACGTTCCGCCTTCTACCAATCCGGTGGCGCATTTGGTTTCCGCGATCAATTGCAGGACGTTACGGCTTTCCTTCATGCATATCCTGGACTGGCGCGTGAGCACATCCTGCTGGCCGCAAGCCGACAGTTCAAGGAAGGCGATGTTCAACACTGGTGGCACCCGCCGGGGGGCATCGGCATGCGTTCGCGAATTTCCGATGACCTCCTATGGCTTCCCTACACGGTCACTCAATATGTCCGGACCACTGGTGATGTGGACATCCTTCGCGTGGAGATTCCATTCCTCATCGCGCCCGCGCTCAAGAGCGAAGAAATGGAAACTGTCTCCACACCGGAGGTCACGTTTGAACGAGCAACGGTGTTTGAGCACTGTCAGCGTGCGGTTACACGTGGTCTGACCGAAGGGCCTCATGGGTTGCCCCTGATGGGAAGCGGGGACTGGAACGACGGGATGAATCTCGTGGGTGCTGGTGGAAAAGGGGAGAGCATTTGGCTGGCGTGGTTTCTGGCGGAAGTACTTCAGGGCATGGCAGAGTTATCGGACTTGATGGAGATGACAGACTTGCGCAGAACCTACCTGAAACAGAAGGAAGCGCTGGTTCAGCGCGTCGAGCAAACGGCATGGGATGGGGAGTGGTATATTCGGGCGATTTTTGATGACGGTACACCTCTTGGCTCTTCGAAGAGTAAAGAAGCAAAAATAGATTCATTGTCTCAATCCTGGGGCTGGTTGAATGGTGCCGCGGACACTACCCGTGCGAAGATCGCGATGGATTCCGCATGGGAACACCTCGTGCGGGAGGATGAAGGTCTCGTGCTTCTGTTGGCGCCTCCTTTCGAAACATCGGAACCATCTCCCGGATACATCATGGGATATCCCCCTGGAGTGCGTGAAAACGGAGGCCAGTACACTCACGCTGCCATTTGGTTTGCGATGGCCCTTGCACGAAATGGGGACGGCGATCGAGCAGCAAGAGCGTTGCGTATGCTCAATCCAATTGAGCGCACGCGTGATTCGGACGCAGTGTGGCGCTACGGTGTAGAGCCCTACGTGATCGCAGCTGATGTGTACCGATTGCCGGGGCGGATCGGTCAAGGTGGATGGTCATGGTACACAGGTTCTGCAGCGTGGATGTACCGGGCGTGGGTCGAAGAGGTTTTAGGGTTGAAGGTTTACGGTGATCGCATGGAGATTTCTCCGGTCATCCCCGGTTCATGGGATGGTTTCAGAATGCGATATCGTCACGGGGAAGCCATCTATGAGATCCATGTCGAGAATCCGGAGAAGTGCCAACGGGGTGTCTCGTGGGTGGAGTTGGATGGCCAGCGCCTACCGGATGGGTTGATCCCACTAGAGCGGGAGATGGTGAAACACCGGATCCTGGTACGGATCGGGATTCCAGACGGAACGACTCAAGACAACTCCTGAGTTATGGATGAGTTCCACCGTTCGATTTTGAAGAAAACCCTGCGCTTCGGAAACTTCAGCCTTAGCCATTCGTACCTTGAAAGGCCAATCCAAACTCTCCCACGGAGGAATCATGTTTCAAAAACCCATGCCATGTTTATCAGGGGCAGTTCTCCTGATACTTGTCTTCACTTGCTCATCACTCTCACAAGGTCAATGGAAATGGCCGGAAAAGCCTGAGAACCTCCAGGTTCTTCCCAAAGACTGGCCGGGGTCTCGTCTACGCCCGGTGATGACAGGGTTTACCAGAGCGCTTGGCGTCCGATGCTCGTATTGTCATGTGGGTGAGGAAGGGAAACCGCTCAGCACATTCGATTTTAAGAGCGATGCAAATCCGAAAAAGAACACTGCCCGGGAAATGTTGAGGATGCTTGGGGACGTGAACGATCACTTGAAGAAGATCGAGTACAGCGGTGACAAGCCTGTGAACATGTGGTGCCATACATGCCATAGGGGACGGCCGCGGCCAATGACGTTGGCCGAGGAGCTTGGCGAGCAATACCGTCTCAAAGGGGTCGGGCCCGCACTGGTGCACTATGCTTCGCTCAAGAAGGACTTTTATGGAAGGGGAGCATATGATTTTGGTGAAGGCGCCCTCAACGAGTTTGGTTACGAAGTGTTGCGTGCGAAGGATGTCACTGGGGCAATCCGCGTTTTTGAATTGAATGCTGAGTCATTTCCGGAATCAGCGAATGTATGGGACAGCGTCGGTGAGGCTTATCTTGCATCGGGTGACACACTAAACGCAATCGCGAGTTATGAGAAGTCCTTGCTTTTGGAGCCGAAAAACAGAAACGCGGAGCAAATACTGAATAGCATCAAACCGCGGTGAACCATCCAAAACGATTGGGAGTAAGATTCGCAA
>QKGJ01000019.1 GCA_003251275.1 Ignavibacteria bacterium | reverse complement strand
CCGATAATCAGGGCAGGTGTGGTGCCGGTTCCGTTCATCATGCTTCCATGATGTTCCTGACTTTCGGAGGAAAGTACTCGTGTGGTTTCAACGTCGATCTCCGGTTCAAGCTCTTGTTTACCTATTGCAGTGATATGAAACATCAGCCTATATTCGCCTGGTTGGGCCGCTCGGAACGGAATCGTGTAGACTCCCGATAAACGGCTTTCTGCAACTGATTGCATGGCGTGATGCGGCGATTCATTGTGGGTAACAGGGTCCAAATGTTGGACTTCGAAATGTACTTGTCCATCGGAGATTGGAGAGGAAGTCTTTGCATCCACGAGCTTCAAGGTGAGGGTTACATCCTTCCCCAATTCTAAGGTCGGAAAGGCACCAATTGCTTTCACGTTGCCCGCCGTGACTTCATTTTCCAAGGCAGTTCTGTTCGTCATCATATGCATCTGGTCGGCATGATGACTTTGACCAACTCCCATCATACCCCAGTGCATACAAGAGGTGAAGCTGAGAGTGAGCAGTATTGCAAGCAGGATCTTCATTTCTTTTCTCCTTCACGATTCATTTGTCAGGAACGGGAACTAGTGTTGGGGAGGATGGCACTGATGGCTTCCCAGCGACATCCGAATCTTCTTTGAGCGCTGTAAGGACTCTGTCCGCTACCAACTGTGCTGTTTGCTTCCTTTCTTCTTCAGGGACCGACTCGATGTCAAAGCGGTCTGTATACTTCTTGTAGATGGAAAGGGCGTCAAACTGCACAAGATTTTCCTTCCCAAGAAGGTTCTCCAAAATTCTCCCCTGACATCGAAGAAAACAGCCATCAATGAGCACGGTCTTCTCCGCCTTCTTTACCCACTCTGTCATGGCTGATTGAGGGACAGAAAGCAACTCTCCGTGGCACGCGCGTCTGTACGGCTCTTCTTTCGCCACTATGTTGGCTGCAAGGCGGGCAATTTCACCTCGTATGCAAGCGCCCTCGCAAGATAGAACAGGAATCTTCTTTTCCTCAAGATTCCTGCCCCCGACCTTTTCTCCTATGGGGCATCTCTTCCGCGTATTTGTGACTTCCAGGGTGAGAACTTCATCTATCGTTTTCATCGTTCCCTCCCTTCTGGTTTGGTGTCTGCATCTTGGGGAGTCCCCCAGGAGCTATCATTCACTTGCCCCATGGCACCCTTGACCAGCGGAGGGCAGGAAGGAAGTCCTTCCACAGAGGAGCAGCATGCTTGTAGTTTTTGAGGCATCATTCGGCTCTTTGGAGTTGCCGTGGAAATCCCCAAAAGCGTATAAGTGGGGCAAAACCCGGTAATCCCCGAAAAAAGAAGTGGAATACCGAGGATTAGGAAAATGAACGAAATGGTGCTATCAGCCGCCAGCGTCGCCAATGTCAGCAGGGCAATTCCAACAAAGACCCGAAGCACGCGATCAAGCGGACCGGTATTTTGGTTTAATGAATTCTTCATGGTGTATCTCCTTTCTGAACCTGTAGACGGATCTCGGTCCGGAAAGGATACACCTTCATCTTATCTCCCGAAATCCCGCAAATGCCTCTTTGAGATCACACGCCAGTTCGTTCCGCTCGTCACGATAAAAACTGCAATTTGTTTCAAGCTCTCGACGGAGCCTGGCCCTAGCCCTGTGCAATCTGATTTTCACGGTATCAATCGAGATACCGAGAATATTTGCAATCTCAGCGTTTTTCAATTGTTCCACTTCGCTGAGGAGGACAACTGTTCGATAATCGGCTGGGAGTTTCTCAATGAAACCTCGGATACAGTCATTCATTTCCTTTCGGACCAGGGTCGCGTCGGGAGTAGGAGCCTTCTCTCCTGTCCAAGCATCTCTGGTTTCAATTTCCACCTCAACGTGTGCAAACGGATCCTCCAGAGATCCTTTCGTTACAATTCGTTGAGAAGCAAGGCTCCGCAATCTGTCCAACGCGGTATTGGTGGCAATCTTGTATATCCAAGTGGAAACCTGAGACTCTGCCCGGAAAGCACTGAGCGAATTGTTCACCTTGACGAAGACCGCCTGGGTGAGATCCTCGGCCTCACCCTCACCAACCATGCGCTTCATGTAGCGGAGAATTCTTGGCCGGAAATCATTGTATAGATTGTTGAACTCAAGTTGGTCGTTCACGTTGCTTCCTCCTTTCTGGCGAAGGCAATTTCACCTAACGTTTCGGCAAATAACGCAATAGTTTTGTGAGCATATGAATCTCATTCAAGCGAACACAACGATTGAGCAAGCGTTTTTCGTAGATTGACATTTCCAGCGTCGTTATTTGCCGTGTTAGGCGAAGTTGCCTGCAGTCCTTTGCGTAGACAATGTTTCGATCTCTGCAATTGCAGCGGGGATGCCTATTCGATAGGATGGATATTTCAATTTCCATCCTAACTGTGTCTTGGCTTTGATGTTTTTCACTTTCTGGTTCATCGTCATGGCCTCACACAGAACGCTTCCCAGCAAAACGCTTGCAAGCCATTTGGGCATGTGCTTGACATGGGGTTTGCCCAATTGATCCGCCACGAAGTTCGCAAAGTCGACGTACGTGCACGGTTCATCATCCGCTAAGGTAAACGTTTCCCCGATGGGAAGTTTCTCTACCACCAATCTGTAGGCTTCGGCAACGTCGTCCACATGGACGAACGACCAGACGTTCCGTCCATCTCCGACGACCAAGCCTCTTCCTTTCTTAATATAGGAGTAAAGTGATTCCTTGAACCATGTCCCTGGTCCATAGGCTCCGCTGAGACTCATCGTTATGATGGATAGTTTTTTTTCTGCCATCATTCTCTGCGCATAAGGAGCACTAAATTGCAGCAGT
>QKGJ01000410.1 GCA_003251275.1 Ignavibacteria bacterium | reverse complement strand
GGCAATTTCAATTTTGTTCGCGCCTTTGTCCACCTCAAAAGCGTATTGTCCCTTGTCCTGGAGCGCAGTCATCTTTTCAGTGACAATAGGCCGCTTTAGTATTTCAAACATCGTTTACTCGTCTTCTTAGTTCTTGAACGTGTTCTGGAGAACTTCTACCGCGCTTTTTTGAATCAAAAGTACCTGGTTGTTCACCAGATCGTACGTGGATGCTTTATCTGCTACCACCACCGCGAACCGTGGGATGTTTCGTCCAGACTTCACCACACTACCATCGTTGGAGGGCATCAGCAGAAGAGTCTTCTTTTCGTTCAACGAAAGGGCTTTCAAGATTGACGCGATTTCTTTCGTCTTTGGCGCTTTGAAGGAAAAATCCTCAATAATCTTTATCTCGCCGTTCTTCGCTTTGTGCGAAAGGGCGGATTTTCGTGCCAGCTTCTTCACCTTCAGCGGAAGCGTCATGGAGTAGTCCCGCGGCTGCGGTCCAAAGATAGAACCACCTCCCGGCATCAGCGGACTCCGACGTGTTCCTTGTCGTGCCTGACCGGTGCCCTTTTGCTTGAACGGCTTCTTCCCGCCGCCACGAACCTCTGAACGTGTTTTTACCTTTGCGGTTCCCTGGCGTTGGTTGTTCATATACACACGAACGGCTTGATAGATCGCATGCGCATTCGGCTCGATACCGAATATTTCTTCTGCGAGTTTTACTTTTTCGCCTGAAGCGGTACCGTTCTTTTTATAGACTTCGAGTTCCATTATTTCCGCTGCTCACTATTGAGGTTTGTCTTTGCGAATTTCAAGAAAGCTATTAATCGCGCCAGGTA
Source organism: Ignavibacteria bacterium (assembly GCA_003251275.1). GTDB lineage: Bacteria > Bacteroidota > Ignavibacteria > UBA10030 > UBA6906 > SZUA-287. The sequence goes on along the minus strand of QKGJ01000410.1, from coordinate 9,929 downwards.
CTGAACCCTTCACAAGGAGCAGGTTTGAATCTGGGACGACGCCGACAACCTTGAGATTCCGCACAGTGACCTGCGTTCCTCCCATTCTACCTGCCATGCGCATTCCCTTGAACACCCGGGACGGATACGACGACGAACCGATCGATCCCGGAGCGCGCTCCCGATCGCTCTGACCATGCGTGCGGAAGCCACCACCGAAGTGATGTCGCTTCACAACGCCTTGAAACCCTCGCCCCTTTGATGTCCCGATCACGGACACAACGTCTCCTTTGGTAAACACCGAGTCAACACGGATTTCCTGGCCAGGTTGCAGTTCTGCGCCATTGGCGAGGTCAAACTCCCGCACCAGCCGTTTCGGCTTGACGTTCGCTTTCGCAAAGTGCCCCTGGAGAGGTTTACTTGTCCGCCGGTCCTTCACCTCCGCAAAACCAAGCTGGACTGCTTGATACCCGTCGCGATCCATCGTCTTGATTTGAGTAACAAAGCAAGGACCTGCTTCGATGACGGTGCACGGTATGACCTGTCCGGTCTCATCGAAGACGCTGGTCATTCCAATTTTTTTTCCTAAAAGTCCTGTCATGACACTATCCAATATGAACTACCAATCCATTCATGGCCGCTGTACACAACGGTACACGCCGATGACCGTTTTACCCTCGCAGCGCACTCATCAAAACAGCGCCCAGAGGAAGCCTTCCGTACGTCAATAAATCTGGGTCAGACCTTGATTTCCACATCGACTCCCGCGGGCAAATCGAGTTTCATCAAGGAATCGACTGTCTTGTTGGTCGAATTCAAGATATCGATGAGACGCTTGTGAGCGCGCGTCTCGAACTGTTCTCTTGACTTCTTGTCAACATGAGGAGATCGAAGCACAGTATAGACCGTACGCTTCGTGGGTAACGGAATCGGGCCAGAGACCACAGCGCCTGTTGACTTTACAGTCTTGATGATCTTTTCCGCAGACTTGTCGATCAGGTTGTGATCAAACGATTTTAGCTTAATTCGTATTTTCTGTCCAGCCACAGTTATTTGTACTCCAGAAGAAGAACAAAAGACCGGCGCTCTATGCGCCGGCCCCGGTTTTATTACTCAGTTATTTTCGTGACAACACCGGCCCCGACGGTATGGCCGCCCTCCCGAATCGCAAACCGAAGACCTTCCTCCATCGCGATCGTCGTAATCAACTCGATGTTCATTCCGTCGACGTTATCTCCAGGCATTACCATCTCCGTTCCACCCGGCAGGGTTGCAACACCCGTGACGTCCGTTGTTCGGAAATAGAACTGAGGGCGATAGCCCGTGAAGAATGGGGTATGACGACCGCCTTCCTCCTTTTTCAACACGTATACCTGTGCGGTAAACTTCTTGTGGGGCGTAATGGACCCCGGTTTTGCAACAACCATCCCGCGTTCGAGATTTGTCTTATCAACGCCACGGAGAAGGAGACCGGCATTGTCGCCTGCCTGCACCTCATCCAGTTCCTTCCGAAACATTTCCGCCCCGGTGATAGTGCTCTTCATGTGTGCGCCAAGTCCGATAATTTCAACTTCGTCGCCAACTTTCGCCTTCCCACGCTCAACCCGTCCGGTACCAACGGTACCGCGACCTGTAATGGAAAACACGTCCTCAACAGGCATCAGGAATGGCTTGTCAATATCACGCTGTGGTACCGGGACATAGGAGTCAACTGCATCCATAAGTTCCATGATACATTTAAAGGCTGGATCATCCACGGATGCATCGGGTTTCGTTGCAGCCTCTAGGGCTTTCAGGCCGCTTCCCCGAATGATGGGAATATCGTCCCCGGGAAACTCATACTTCTTAAGAAGCTCACGGAGTTCCAACTCGACAAGATCGAGAAGCTCCGGGTCATCAACGGCATCAACTTTGTTCATGAACACGACAATCCGGGGGACGCCAACCTGGCGGGCAAGAAGAATATGCTCGCGCGTTTGTGGCATCGGGCCATCGGTTGCCGCAACGACCAGAATCGCTCCGTCCATTTGCGCAGCGCCGGTGATCATGTTCTTCACATAGTCCGCATGTCCAGGGCAATCCACATGCGCGTAATGCCTCTTATCAGTTGCGTACTCGACGTGGGCTGTTGCAATGGTAATGCCGCGCTCACGCTCTTCCGGAGCGTTGTCAATGCTGTCAAAGGAGCGGATCTGCGCAAGTCCCTTACGGGCAAGCACCATGGTGATTGCAGCAGTCAGGGTTGTTTTGCCATGATCCACGTGTCCGATTGTTCCAACGTTCACGTGCGGCTTATCGCGATTAAATTTTTCTTTTGCCATGTAGTTGTCTCCTATGAAGGGGATAAACGGTTACTCAAATTCAGGTCGTCAGGCGGCCTTGCCTTTTACCTTTTCAATTATCTGTTCTGAAACACTCTTGGGGGTTTCGTCGTAGTGTGAGATTTCCATACTATAGATGGCCCTGCCCTGTGTCATCGATCGCAGGATGGTCGAATACCCGAACATCTCAGAAAGGGGGACCGAAGCAGTGATAACCTGCGCATCCTTCCGCGGGTTCATACCCTCAATTTTTCCGCGACGAGAGTTCAAGTCGCCGATGACATCACCCATATATTCTTCGGGTGTCACCACTTCCACGCCCATAATCGGCTCAAGTATAACAGGGTCTGCTTTTCTTGCACCTTCCTTGAATGCCATTGATCCTGCAACTTTAAATGCCATTTCCGAGGAATCAACGTCGTGGAAGGATCCATCAAACAACTTCACCTTGACGTCTTCAACGGGATATCCCGCAAGGACTCCATTGCGCATCGCCTCGACAATTCCCTGCTCAACGGGTTTGATGTATTCCTTCGGAATGGAACCGCCGACAATAGCATTCTCAAATTCAAAGCCCTTTCCTTTTTCGTTCGGGGCAACCTCGATCCAAACATGGCCGTATTGTCCGCGACCACCTGATTGACGCACAAACTTTCCCTCCGCCTGCACCTTTTTCCGAATGGTCTCCTTGTAGGCAACCTGGGGCTTTCCAATATTTGCCTCAACGCGAAACTCGCGCTTCATACGGTCGATGATGATCTCCAAATGAAGTTCACCCATACCGCTGATAATATTCTGCCCTGTCTCTTCATTAGTTGACACACGAAGCGTCGGATCCTCTTCAGCCAATTTCGCAATGGCTTCCGCCATCTTCTCCTGATCAGCCTTTGTCTTTGGCTCAATCGCGACGTGGATGACAGGGTCAGGAAAGGTCATTTTCTCTAGAACGATCGGGTCAGATTCATCACACAAGGTGTCGCCGGTTCTTGTATTCTTCAGCCCTACAGCCGCCACAATATCTCCCGCATAGGCTTCTTCAACATCTTCACGCGTGTTCGCATGCATACGCAGGATGCGGCTGATACGCTCCTTCTTTTCGGAGATGGAATTATAGACGTATGATCCTGCCTTCAACGTTCCGGAATACACACGAAAATATGTCAGTTTGCCGACAAAAGGATCCGTCATAATCTTGAAAGCAAGCGCAGAGAACTTCTCTTTATCGTTCACCTTTCGAACGATGTGATCTGTCATATTCACGTGATGTCCCCAAATGGATGCATCGTTGACATCCAGCGGAGAGGGTAAGTAGTTGATCACACCATCCAAGAGCATTTGGACACCCTTGTTCTTGAAAGATGATCCACAAAGGACAGGAATAATGCTGACCTTCAAACACGCACGGCGAAGGACTTCCATGACTTCGGTAGAAGAGATCTCCTTTCCCTCAAGGTACTTCTCCAGCAATGTATCATCCTCATCGGATATAGCCTCAAGCATTTTTGTTCGATAAACCTGGGCTTGAGCCTTCATATCATGCGGAATCTCGATTTCATCCCACTCGGATCCCATCGACGACTCCTTGTACATGCGGGCTTTCATCGTCACAAGATCGATGATTCCCGCGAAAATGTCTCCTTCACCCACCGGCAACTGGATCGGCACGGCATTCGCCCCGAGCCGCTGCTTAATCATTTCAACGACACCCAGGAAGTCCGCTCCGACGCGGTCCATCTTGTTCACGAACGCAAGCCGCGGCACACCGTACTTATCCATTTGTCGCCAGACAGTCTCTGATTGTGGTTCAACTCCACCAACAGAGCAAAACAATGCCACCGCACCATCGAGTACGCGCAAAGAGCGCTCCACTTCGACGGTGAAATCAACGTGTCCCGGTGTATCAATGATGTTGATACGATGCTTGTCCCAAAAGCACGTAGTCGCAGCCGAAGTAATGGTAATACCGCGCTCCTTTTCCTGCTCCATCCAATCCATGGTTGCAGCGCCGTCATGCACCTCACCCATCCTGTGTAGCACACCTGTGTAAAACAGGATACGCTCAGTCGTCGTCGTCTTTCCCGCGTCAATGTGGGCACTGATTCCGATGTTGCGAGTCTTCTCTAAGGGGTATTGCCTTGGCATTTCTTTGTAGTCTTTTCTTAATTTATAACAAACCTGATCTCTACCAACGGAAATGAGCAAACGCTTTGTTCGCTTCCGCCATCTTATGCGTGTCGTCTTTCTTCTTGATTGCGTTACCTTCTCCATTGGAGGCAGCAATGAATTCGGCGGCGAGCTTCTGGGAAAACGAACGATCTTTGCGTTCCGATGCATAATTGATCAGCCAACGAATGGCGAGCGCAACACTCCGATCATGCCGAACTTCCGTTGGCACTTGATAGGTGGCGCCGCCAACGCGACGAGCCTTTACTTCCAGCACAGGCCGGGCGTTGCTCATTGCCTTCTTGAATACCTCAAGGCCATCGCCTTTTGTCCGTTCCTCAATAATCGAAAAAGCATCGTACAGAATCCGTCGAGCGCGATGTTTTCCGCCTCCCTTCATAACACAGTTGATAAACTCGGACACTAGGGGGTCGCCGTATTTTGGGTCAGGCGTATTATGCCTGCCACTTGATGTTTTTTTTCTCACAGAATGTCAATAATTAATTGGTGACTAGGACTTTGCTCGTTTCGCACCGTACTTGGAGCGGGCTTGCTTGCGGTCTGCAACACCAGCGGTATCGAGGGTACCCCGAATGATATGATAGCGAACCCCGGGAAGGTCCTTGACTCTCCCTCCACGAATCATCACGATCGAGTGTTCCTGTAGATTGTGCCCCTCGCCTGGGATGTAGGCCGTTACTTCAATCCCATTTGTCAAACGCACGCGTGCGACTTTGCGCAAGGCAGAGTTGGGCTTCTTGGGCGTTGTTGTATACACCCTTGTACAGACCCCTCTTTTCTGAGGACTGCCCTCCATGGCCGGAGCTTTGCTTTTCCAGGTAACTCTTTCCCGGCTTTTTCGCACTAATTGATTAATCGTTGGCAACTACTACTCCCGGATGACTACTTTGAACGACGAAAGCTAAAGAAGATACGAAATCACTTCTTCTTTGTCAAGATAACGTCTTCTCTTTCGACGATGTGGATGAACTACTCGACTTCGACTTTTTCCCTCGCACGGGCCTTTTGCAGAAGGTCAGCCTCCTCAGCGGGCTCCTCCTGATCAAATCCTCCCCGCGGTGTCACAAGAATATCCTGGAAGTGCTTGAGCCCCGTTCCAGCAGGAATGAGGTGACCCATAATCACATTTTCCTTTAATCCAAGGAGGTTATCGACCTTCCCGGATATCGCTGCATCCGTCAGCACCTTCGTTGTTTCCTGGAATGATGCCGCCGAAATGAAGCTGTCAGTTGACAAGGACGCTGATGTAATACCAAGCAATACAGGCTCGGACGTCGCCGGCATTGCGTCGCGATACTCGACAACCTTTTTCGCCTTTTTTCTCAGATCGCTGTTTGCCTCACGCACTTTTTTCTTGGAAACAATCTGTCCGTTCTTATGTTTTGAGTCCCCCTTTCCTGTCACCACCACTTTATCCCGCAGAGTTTCATTTTCTTCTTCAAATCGAAGTTTGTCAACGTAATCTGCCTCAAGAAACTTCGTATCGCCGGAGTCGACAATGCGAAGTTTTTGCATCATCTGGCGGACGATAATTTCAATATGCTTGTCATTGATCTTCACCCCCTGGATGCGATACACTTCCTGGATTTCATTCACAAGATATTCCTGGACGACTCCCACACCTTTGATGCGGAGGATATCGTGGGGATCAATGGCACCATCCGACAAGCGTTCACCAGAACGAACCACATCCTTTTCCTGAACAAGAACGTGTTTACCAAGCGGTATCGCATATTTGCGAATATCCTGTCCGTCATGGCTGCTGACGATAACTTCACGAGAACCTCTCTTCTGTGCACCGAAAGAGACCGTTCCGTCAATTTCCGCTACGATGGCCGGATCGTTCGGACTCCGGGCTTCAAAAAGTTCCGTCACTCGCGGAAGACCTCCTGTAATGTCTCTGTTCTTTCCGATGTCACGAGGAATCTTGACAAGGACAGTACCGGGGCCGATTTCCTGCTTGTCATCGACAACCAAATGTGCCCGAGTCGGCACTAGATAGGTTGCAATCTTCTGACCGTTACGCGTGATAATAATATTCGGGCTGAGAGTTTTATCACGAGAATCAACAACAACTTTTTGGATATGTCCCGTTTGTTCATCAGGCTCTTCCCGGAACGTCACATTCTCTTTCAGGTCCTGATATGACACCACCCCACCGTGTTCAGAAATAATCACGGCGTTATACGGATCCCATTCGTAAATGATTTCGCCCCGCTCGATGGCAGATCCATCCTTCACCAAAAGAACAGCTCCGTAGGGAACGTCGTACTTCGTCAGCATTCGATTGTCGCGGTCAAGGACATTCACAATTCCGCTACGACCAGAGACGATAATCTTCGGGCTGGCGTCATCTTCTATCTCGATGAACTTGATTCCCTCGTAGGAAATCTTTCCTTCGAACTTGGAATGCACCTGCGATTGCGACGCAATCAAGCTTGCCGTGCCGCCCGTGTGGAAAGTACGAAGGGTCAACTGTGTTCCCGGTTCGCCAATCGATTGTGCTGCAATGATGCCGACAGCTTCGCCAACCTGGATCAGCTTGCCTGTGGTAAGATTTCTCCCATAGCAGAGCCCACAGATGCCGCGTTTTGCTTCGCACGTCAATACGGAACGAATCTCGACAGTCTCGATAGAAGACTCTGCGATGCGATTTGCTTTCTCTTCATCGATCAGGTCCCCATTGTTCACAATCATTTCGCCGGTGCGTGGATCAATCACATCGTGCACGGAGACGCGACCGAGGATTCTCTCGGCAAGAGGTTCTTTGATGTCTTCCCCTTCTTTCAGCGCCCCGGTGATCACACCGCGAATTGTACCGCAGTCATCGATGGAGATAATCGCATCCTGCGCAACGTCCACGAGTCGACGGGTAAGATAGCCCGCATCCGCCGTCTTAAGAGCGGTATCAGCAAGGCCTTTACGTGCACCGTGCGTGGAGATAAAGTACTCGAGGATTGACAGTCCTTCCCGGAAATTTGCGATGATAGGATTTTCAATTAATTCCCCAGTAGCTCCTGAAAGACTCTTCTGCGGCTTCGCCATCAGCCCACGCATACCGGCAAGCTGCCGCACCTGCTCTTTCGAACCGCGCGCCCCCGAGTCTACCATCATGTAGAGCGAGTTAAACCCTTCCTCGGAGTGCTGCAGTGAGTCGAAAAGTTTTTCCGCAACCCGGGTTGTCGCACGCGTCCAGATATCAATAACCTTGTTGTATCGCTCACCGTTCGTAATGAACCCGCGGGTATATTGACTGTATACCTCGTCGACACTTTTCTGTGCCTTGGAAATAATCTCTTCCTTTTCCTTTGGAATCGTCACGTCGTTAAGACTCACGGACAACCCTCCGGCCGTTGCATAACGGAAGCCGGCATCCTTAAGTTGATCGAGAAACTCCGCCGTCTTGAGATTGCCAACCTTGCGGAAACAGGCAGCGATGATTTGGACAAGCCGCTTCTTGTTCAAAAGCTCGTTAATGAACCCGATCTCCTTCGGCACGATCTGGTTGAAGAGTACGCGACCCGTCGTTGTTTCCATCATAACATTCCCAAGACGAACCTTAATGCGAGCGTGTAAGCCAACACGATGGTGGTTGAACGCGATCACGGCTTCATCCATTGAAGAGAACACGAGTCCCTCTCCGAGATCGTTCTCTCGCGACTTTGTCAGATAATAGCACCCCAACACCTGGTCTTGGGTCGGTGTGACGATTGGCGAGCCACTTGCCGGTGAGAGAATATTGTGGCTTGAAAGCATGAGAATGCGCGCTTCCAGCTGGGCATCGAAAGAAAGCGGCACATGCACCGCCATCTGGTCTCCATCAAAGTCTGCGTTAAATGCCGTGCACACCATGGGATGGATTCTGATGGCCTTCCCTTCTACAAGGACAGGTTGGAAGGCCTGAATCCCTAGCCGGTGGAGGGTCGGTGCCCGATTAAGAAGAACGGGATGGCCATCAATGATGTTCTCAAGAATTTCCCATACCTCCGCACCCTTCTTGTCCACCATCTTCTTCGCACTTTTCACAGTCTTCACCACCCCGCGCTCTATCAACTTCCGAATAACAAAAGGTTTGAAAAGTTCAACTGCCATATCCTTCGGGAGTCCGCATTGATGGAGCTGCAGCTCCGGACCAACAACGATCACCGATCGGCCGGAGTAGTCCACCCGCTTACCGAGGAGGTTCTGACGAAATCGTCCCTGTTTCCCTTTTAACATGTCGGAAAGGGATTTCAGGGCACGATTATTATCGCTCCGCACCGCGTTGATCCTTCTCGAATTGTCAAAGAGAGAATCAACAGCCTCCTGGAGCATTCTCTTCTCATTACGCAGAATAACATCCGGGGCCTTGATGTCGATCAGGCGCTTAAGCCGATTGTTGCGAATGATGACGCGGCGATACAGGTCATTTAAATCTGATGTCGCAAATCGCCCACCCTCCAGCGGAACCAACGGCCGGAGTTCCGGCGGAATCACCGGAATAATATCCATCACTGCCCATTCCGGCTTGTTGAGCGGTCCGTCTTCCTCCTCCCGGAAAGCTTCAACAACCCGAAGCCGCTTCAATGCTTCCTGCTTCTTCTGGACGGATGTTTCCTCGATGACCATCATCCTGAGCTGGGCCGCTAGCTCGTTCATATCCACTTCTTTCAAAAGATCCTTGACCGCTTCGCCTCCAATTTTTGCAACGAAACGCCTCTTGTCCGTTGGCTCAAGGTCATCATTGTTTTCAGGAAGCGTGTTCAGAATCTCAAAGTACTGATCCTCGGAAATCAGGTCTTTCTTTTGGAGTCCGGTCGTTCCTGGGTTCACCACGACGTACGATTCGTAGTAAACGATCTTTTCCAGATCCTTAGTAGTAATCCCGAGGATGTAGCCGATTTTTGATGGAAGCGACCGAAAATACCAGATGTGGACAATCGGAACGGCAAGCGCAATATGTCCCATTCGCTCACGACGAACGCTCTTTTGGGTAACCTCGACACCGCAGCGGTCACAAATGATGCCCCGATAGCGAATGCGCTTATACTTTCCGCATGCACATTCCCAATCCCGCACCGGACCAAAAATCTTTTCGCAAAACAATCCATCCTTTTCAGGCCGGAATGAACGGTAATTGATTGTCTCGGGTTTTGTTACCTCACCGCGCGACCGTTGCAAAATCATATCGGGTGAGGCAAGACTGATAGTAATCCTCGTAAAGTTCTTGCGTGTTTCTCTTTCGTGATGCATAAACGCCATTGTGTTCCTCCAAAAAATTTTTGTGTGGACTAAGGTGTTTGTTTCCTTAATCCAGCTTCACTTCGAGCCCGAGTCCCATAAGCTCGCGGATTAACACATTAAATGATTCTGGAATATTTGACTCCGGGAGATTCGCTCCCTTAACAATCGCCTCATAGACCTTTGCCCGACCGGAGACGTCGTCGCTCTTGACCGTAAGCATTT
>QKGJ01000264.1 GCA_003251275.1 Ignavibacteria bacterium | reverse complement strand
ATTGTCCCCTCTACTGTGCCTTCCAAGGTTCCACCGCCCACTGTCATTGTGAATTTCCCCTGCATCGGGCCCTCTCCCGAGGCGTTGAATGAGACATTGAAAGTGTAGTCTACCACGGCGCCGTCCAGAAGCGATATGCTGGAAGTCCAGAGGGACTGAAACCACACGCCTTTGTCAACCATTCTCTTACCACTGGCAACGTACTTTCCATCCAGGAAGTCAACTGTTACTTCCGTCCCCGTGAAGGTTGTCCCGGTAATCTTTTCCAGGCTCAAGGACCCGCTGGTCGTGTTGACGGCAAGGTCACTTGGAGAAGCAACGGGCGATGGTTTCTCAGAGCACCCTATGAAACCAAGCGTCAGGCAGCCAACGAGCAGCAAAACAAAGGAGAATGTCTTCATGGCTTTACCCTCCTGATATAGGCAATAATCGTGTGGCAGCATCTATTTCGTTTCAGACTGTTGCAGTGCAATCGCTGCCGATGGGAAGACGTGGACACCGAAATGTACCACACCAGGGGGGTGGGCACCAAGGAGTTTTGTTTCAAACTTAGGTGGTAGTGTTACGCGGGGAGCAAATTCGGAATGGAAAACTCAGGTCAGGGATGATCCTTGGATGGCTTGCTTGAAGGTTCGGCCGCCGCGGGTGACCTCCTGACATCCGTGGGCGCCTTTCCAAATTGTTTGTGGAAACACTTCGAAAAATAGGATGGATCGCCAAAACCGACGGCATAGGCCACTTCAGATACCGTGCCGAAGTCCTTCTCGAGTAATTCCATTGCGCGATGGAGGCGAATATACCGTATGAACTCCCCCGGAGATTGGCTCGTCAACGCGGTAAGCTTTCGAAACAATTGCACACGACTCATTCCCACCTCAGCCGCGAGCCCTTCAACGTGGAAGTGCTCATCGTCCATATGCCGTTCGACTGTCGCCATGACTTTCTTCAGGAATACATCATCCATAGATGTAACGGCAACTTCTCCCGGTTTCAACGGCACTGAGGCCTTGAAGAGCTCTCGCAGCTTCTGCCTAAGATCGATAAGGTTCTTAACCCTGGCCAAAAGTTCATTTGGCTCGAACGGTTTGATGAGGTAATCATCAGCACCAGTTTGCAGACCTTCAATCTTGTTCTCGCTGGCTGCTTTTGCAGTGAGGAGGATAATGGGTATATGACTAGTCTTCTCGTTGCTCTTGAGAGTCTGGCATAGTTGATAACCGTCTTTTTTGGGCATCATCACGTCACTGATGATGAGATCAGGGATCATCTCTAGTGCGATCTCAGTCCCCTCTACTCCATCCCGAGCTTCTGTTACCTCATACACAGGAATCAGGTGGCTCTTAACGTGTGCGCGTACGTCCGGATTGTCCTCAACAACAAGGATTATCGGCTTGTCACTCCTGGGTTGTTCAATCCCCGCCACCTCCGTTGCGCCACCATCATCTTTCTCACGGTCCAGGCCCTCTACTTCATGCATCGTCGTCCCGACGCCGACAGGAGCCCCGACCATTTCATCATCCTTCAGGTGGGCCCGACCGAGAGAGAGTCGGATAGTAAACGTCGTGCCTTGCCCAACCTCACTCAGCACTTGAATTTTCCCATGATGCAACTCAACGAGTTCTTTTACAAGTGCCAGTCCCAGACCCGATCCTTCGTGCTCACGCGTCTGCGATGCATCCACCTGATAGAATCGGTCAAATACCTTGTCAAGTTGAACCGGCGGGATGCCGATGCCCGTATCGGAAACGGAGATCTCCACAACGTGCTCACCCGCAACCACTCCCGCAGCGGGAGCAAGCTGTCCGATGGACCGAGTGAGGGTGACCGTAACCTTCCCACCCTCTGGCGTAAACTTGAAGGCATTCGACAAGAGGTTGCTCAGTATTTTCTCCATCATGTCCTTGTCGCAGTAGACCTCGATCTCCTTTTCTTCTACACACACCTCCAGTGTGATCCCTCTCAGTCCGGCAGAGGACTCAAAGGCGTTAGCAATGCCTTTGACAAGCGGAACGATGTTCATTCGGCTTGCATGCAGCTTCATAGCGCCTGCTTCGAGTTTAGAAAGATCGAGCAGCTGATTGATGAGTCTGAGGAGCCGGTGGGCATTGCGTTGCATCATGCTCACATCGGCATGCATTTCTCCCGCTGGGACGTCGCGGCCTGAAGAGTCGCCAAGCCACTTATGCAACGGTCCGAGTATCAACGTGAGCGGCGTGCGAAACTCGTGAGAGATGTTGGCAAAGAAACGACTTTGTACTTGAATTATCTCCGATAGCTTATCCTGTGCTTCCTTCAGTTTGGCAGTTCTTTCATCTACTTTTGTTTCCAGATTGTTTCTGTAATCTGTGATAGCCCTCAATATCAATGAGTCGTGAATGGAAATATTGATGATCGGGATAAGATAGCTCAGAAGTTCATCCAATTCTGAGATATCTGTGTCGGCTCTGGGCCAAATGGTCAACTCAGCGATTTCTTCACCGTGTATTACGATCGGACACCTCGTGCTTATATGTATTTCTTCAATACCATCAGAAGCTTCTGCTTCACACGCATTCCCATCAAGGTCTTTCAGCATTCTTAATTTTGCAGAAGAGAGACCGGCATCATGTACTAAGGCGTGGGTAATCGTTTGTAATGTTTTGTCCATCTCCTGACTTTGCCGGATTGACTTGGCAATGGTATATGCCGTGGTAAGTTGTTTTGTCCGCGTTTGCAGAAGTTTCTTTGATCCTTCTAATCTGTTGTAATTGTCCAGAAGCTCTTCGTGTGATGCGGTGAGGTCAGCAAATGCTTTCCTGAGATTGAACAACCAGTACATCCGTTTTCTCAGTCGGCCGAAGAATCCTTCCTTGT
>QKGJ01000350.1 GCA_003251275.1 Ignavibacteria bacterium | reverse complement strand
GCTTTGTTGCAGGGAGAAAATCCTCTTGTCCGCCCAAATTCCCATTTCATTTGTTCGAGTGGGGATGGAGAGACGGAGGCGAAGTCAGGCTTCCACAAAGAGCTTCTCTGTGCAGGATTGATGTAGTTTACATAGACGAGCCAATCATTCAAGGTCGCAACTCGATCGGCGATGGTCGAGCTCTGCCACAGGGAACTCAGCCAGTGCCCGTACGACCAGTTACCGGCAAATAGTTCATCAGCGCCATCGCCCGAGAGAACCATGGGGACATGCTTGCGAGCAACCTGGCTCACGTAGAACGTTGGAATGGCAGAACTATCACCGAATGGTTCGCCGTAATGCCGTACGAGTTCCGGAAGAATTGCAAGCGCATCCGGCTGTACTATTTCCATGTAGTGGTTTGTCCCCCATCGAGCAGACGCCTGCCAGGCAAAGTGATCTTCATTAAACTCCTCCTTCTCAAACCCGATACTGAACGTGCTTACAGGACGACCGAGGGCCTGTGTCATGTGAGCAATCACCAAACTCGAATTGACACCCCCCGATAGAAACGCGCCAAACGGCACATCGGAAACGAGGTGAGCTTTCACAGAATCCTCCACGACCTCGTCGATCCGCTCAATCCATTCACCCTCGGTCAGGGTATGATCAGGATTGAACTCGATACGCCAGTACTCTACGGGTCCCTTTGTTTCTCCGTCGAGCCTAACAGAAAGGGAGTGAGCTGGAGGAAGTTTATAGATCTTATCGAACACAGTGTGCGGCGCCGGGATGTACTGGAGCCACAAGTACTCGTCAATCGCGGTCAGGTCAAGAGAGACATTCAGGTCAGGAACATAGCGCAGGGCATGCAACTCTGAAGCAAATGCGAAGTGATCACCGGTCTGAACATAGTACAACGGTTTGATGCCGAATTGGTCCCGTGCAAGAAACAATTTCAGCTCGCGCCAGTCCATCACCGCAAAAGCAAACATCCCGCGGAAATGTTCGACGCAACGTTCGCCCCATTGTTCATACCCGTGAACGATGACTTCCGAATCTACATCGGTTTTGAAATGATGTCCGTTTGATTCGAGTTCTTTTCGTAGTTCTTTGAAATTGTAAATCTCGCCGTTGAACGTAACCCATACCTGACCGTCTTCGTTGAAGATCGGCTGCCTGCCCCCATCCGGATCAATAATAGCAAGGCGGCGGTGACCAAAGCCGACTTGTTTTCGCATTTCAATCCCGCTTCCGTCCGGACCACGGTGCGAAAGAGAAGACGTCATAGTCTCCAGAACATTTCCGTCGATCGTACCTTGTCTTATGTTAACAAGCCCAACAATACCACACATGGAACAGACCTTGCCTTATGATCCGGGCGTAATTCAACAAAATATAGTGGTCAACATCAGTGCCATAATGAATGATGAAATTCACTAGAAAAACGATAACGCCAATATGCTCGCAGAGTATGATATTGTCCAAAGGTGTAATTCATCAACCAGTCGCTGAAGGCCAATATTCTCCAAGTGAGTGGATGAACCCTCCCGGTAGGCGTACCTCTCGCGGCGTTTGAGAAGATCAGGGCATTCCCGGTTGCGGCAACGGCACGTTTCTTGAGTTTCCTGAGAAATGGAATTTTTGTGCTTTCCAAAAAAGAGTGGCAATGCCCACTAAGCGTATTGCTGTTACTGGCGGTGCGGGATTCATCGGCTCTCAGGTGGTGGAGCGACTGCTTCAGCTAGGGTGCTGGGTTACGCTGATAGACAACTTCAACGAATCATATGATCCCAAACTGAAACGGAGAAACATAGAATTAGCGACCAATGAGATCGCTCTCTCTATTGTAGAGGGGGATATTATGGATCAGTCGTTTCTGGCCGACTGCTTCCTGCGCGATCGAATTGATGTGGTGGTTCACCTCGCGGCCCGGACAAATTCTCTGGCTTCGATTGAAGAACCCAGGCTGTTCATGGAGACAAACGCTCTGGGAACCCTGAGTGTTCTGGAGGCGATGCGAGTAACTAGAACGAAAAGGATTGTCTTTGCTTCTTCGTGCGCTGTCTACGGCAATCTTCTGAAACCTGCAGCAGAGGAATCCGAGGCGTTGCATCACCCACTGTCACCATATGCCGTTTCAAAAGTCGCTGCCGAGAACCTTTGCAACGCGTACAACGCTTCCCACGGAATTCATGCCTACTGTCTCCGCCTCTTTAACGCATACGGGCCGAGGCAACGTCCCGACTCCGCAATCGCCTTGATGATCGATTCCATGCTACACAATCGACCGATTCAGATATTTGGGAACGGTGCGTCGAAAAGGGATTACGTCTACATTGACGATGTGGTGGATGGAATAGCAAACGCCGTTGAACGCGTTAAGGGTTTTGAGGTAATCAATATCGGGGAGGGTCGATCGGTCTCGCTGGAACAACTGGTGCAGCAACTGGAGATTCGCACTGGAAGAAAAGCCATTCGTGAGCAACTTCCCATGCCGCCATCAGAGATATACCGAAGTTGTGCAGACATCCGAAAGGCGCACAAACTCCTGGGGTACGATCCGCAGGTGAGCTTCATTGAAGGATTGGGTCGGTACTACCGGTGGCTTCTCGGAACACCAGCGCCCATTACGCGAAACGCCGGATAAGAATCACGTCTACAACGTCTTGACGAGCTCTCGAACACTCTTCAAGGCTGCTTCGATGTTCTCCACAGAATTCGCGTAGGAAAACCGAAGGTACCCTTCACCAAATTTTCCAAACGCTGTCCCCGCCAGGCAGGCAACACCGGCTTTGTTCAGCAACAACTCCGACAACTCTTTCGAGGATTTTCCCGTTCCCGTGATGTTGGGAAACACATAGAAGGCGCCAAGCGGTTTGTGACATCGGAATCCGGGAATGTTATTGAGACCATCGACAATGACGTCACGTCTCCTTTTGAATTCCACCACCATTGCGTCAACATCTTTCTGCGGACCAGCAAGAGCTTCGGCGGCTGCAATTTGCGAAAAGCTCGCAGTGCATGAAGTGCTATTGATTTGTAATTGCGCGACAAAGGGGACAAGTTTTTCCGGCATCACCCCAAAACCCAGACGCCAGCCGGTCATGGCATATGTTTTTGAAAAGCCATCCAGAATAATAGTTCGTTCCGGCAAGCCGGGGAATTGCGTTACGCTCGTATGCACAAACCCGTCATAAATAATCCGACTATAGATTTCATCGGAAAGGACAATCAAGTCATGCTTAACAGCGAGTTCAGCGATCTGTTGTATGTCTTCCCGGGTGAGTATCCCTCCTGTCGGATTCTGGGGGGTGTTAATAATCAACATTCTTGTTCTTGGTGTAATGAGTTTCTTCAGGTCGGAGATATCAAACCGAAATCCTTTCTCCTCTTTCAATACCAGTGGTACAGGCTTCGCACCTGCTAAATTTATTACAGACTCATAGATTGGAAAGCCGGGATTGGGGTAAATCACTTCGTCGCCTTCATCAACACAGGCAAGAATCGAAAAGAACATGATTGGCTTGCCTCCCGGGGTAACCACTACCTGGGAAGCTGAAAATGAAACTCCGAGATGGTTCGACATGTAGGTGGCAATGGTGGAACGTAGTTCCGGCAATCCCGGCGCTGGTCCGTAATGTGTGTACCCATTGTCCAGGGCTTTTTTCGCTGCGGCACGGATGTTCTCGGGAGTGTCGAAATCGGGTTCGCCAATCTCCAGGTGGATGATTTTTCGACCTTGTGCCTCCAACGCTCGTGCTTTCGCAAGCACTTCAAAAGCAGTTTCCGTTCCGAGTGTGGACATTCGTCTGGCGATATGCATGAAATTTCCTTTTGTGAGAATGTACTGGGCAGGGTTGCACCCAGAGGTGCAGTGCAATGTAGAAAAAATTGGTTGCAGGGGCAACCGAAGTCTCACGCCAATAATTCCTCAGTATAGATAATGGTGCCATCGTGCACTTTGTTTCCGGTAACCTCTTCGAAAGCCTCGGCATATAGACTCAACTGCTTTTGATACAACGCGTCTAGTTCCTTCTTGCGAGACTTGTCGCTCGTATCATCGGTCTTGAAGTCCACAATTCTCCATGATCCATTCTTCGTTGTGTAGACCAGATCAATCACTCCATTCAGAATCTCCTGTTCCCTCTGAAGAAAGAACTCCCACTCTGTGTATCTCTGCGAGGAAGTCATTGCCTCCTTGATTTGGGGATGCATCTTCAAACCTTCAAATGAATACAGGATGTCGGAACGAAGCGATTTTCTCACCTCCTCTTCTTCCATCCACTGATCAAGAACGCCATCAATCTCAAACTCCTTGTTCGCAATGTACTTCTCCATGATTCTATGAAGGATCCGTCCAAACGCCTTGCCTTTTGATTTCTGCCCTCTTTGAAAAAGAGTTTCATCCACCTCCATTGAATCATGAACCCCCACAAATGGACTATTCGTCCTCTCCATCCTGGTTCTGACGTTTTTCCAGTTTCCTTCTCTCACCTTCATTGCGGTCGTAAAAATAGATGTGAGATCAACCGTGGTCTTTCGTTTCTTTTCGGCCACGCGCTTTTCTTCGCGCTTGGCAAATGTTTCTACACTGGGATTCAACGAATTTGAAGCAAATTGCCCAAGAAACGTATCTTGCCCTTCTTCCGGTGAAGGAACGCAAATCGCTAGAATATCCCTCGCCCTCGTGGCCGCAACATATCGCAATCTCTCCGATTCACACATCTCCCGGTGATCTTCAAGCGATTCCAACTTTTCCCGCTCAAGAGAATAAAAACCGCCATTGCTGCCAAATGGGATGATGATCTTTCCGCGATCTCTCAAGACAATACAATCGGTCCGTCGTTTGTATTCCCTGGAGTGACCATCAGCGAGGATAACCACGGGAGCCTCCAGGCCTTTTGCACGGTGAATCGTGGAAACCCTTACGGCATTCTCTCCCGATGGTGAGATTGTCACATTGGCAAGTTGCGGATCATCCATGTCCATAATTCTTCCGACACTTTCCACCACTCCCCTGAAGGACAGTTTTTGATCGCGCTCCACATCGTGCACCAGTTCCAGGAACCTGAAATACTTTGCGCTCTTTTGCAGGCCGTTAGGCTCCGTGAGAATAATATGACACATTCCTGTTTGATTGAAAATCTGCTTCACCACGCCCGAAGCCCCGAGAGAGTCCTTCCTTCTGTGAAGAGTCCGGAGAAACTGAAGCGCATCGTTCACACCGGTTGATTCATTCTCCCTGGAAGAGAATAAAGAGAGACGACGACCCGAAGAGACGAAATCGTACACATCTTGATCACTGAAGCCAAACACGGGGGACTTGAGTGCGCCAAACAGGGCAACCGTATTCGTCGGATCATCCACTGCTCTTAACGCGAATACAAGCCCACGGACGTCTTCAGAATCAAAGAAAGCCTTTCCTCCTACTTGAAAGTGGGGGATACCTGCATCCTCCAGCGACCGATCGAACGACCCATAGTGCGTGGTTGAGCGCATCAACACCATAATGTCTTTCAGAACGATCGGCCGAGTAGTACCCGATAATGCATCATTAATCTTCGGGCCCGAAGATCCAACAAGCCATTGAATAAATGAGACGACGGATCCGGATTCTTGCTCGTAGTATTCAATCCTGTTCGCTGCCTTACCCATGAGCGGAGTCTGGACTTCATAGACATGGTGCGCGAGTTGTGCGGCATGAGGCGAACCCGCGGCCAAAGGAACATATTCCGGATGAATCCCCTGTGCGCGGTGTTGCTCCAATCGTTGGAATGAAGAGGTGAAGTGTCCATTGACGTAGTCGATAATCGGCCCGGAGGAGCGAAAATTGCGTTCCAGAGTGAGTAGCTTCCCTCCTTGTTTCCGGACGATTTTCTTTGCCTCTTCATACATCTGAATATCGGCGCGACGGAATTTATAGATTGATTGTTTGGGGTCACCCACGAGAAACAACTTTCCCTCCCGGAGACTTACTTCGTTCCATTGTTTTGCCGT
Organism: Ignavibacteria bacterium; assembly: GCA_003251275.1. Lineage (GTDB taxonomy): Bacteria > Bacteroidota > Ignavibacteria > UBA10030 > UBA6906 > SZUA-287. The sequence goes on along the minus strand of QKGJ01000350.1, from coordinate 4,816 downwards.
TACCCCGTTCTCCTCGGCGAGGAAGAAAACAATTTCAGTCTGCAAAGGATCTGTATCTTGCGTTTCGTCGACGCAAAGGTATTTGAATCTGCCTTTGAAATACTCACGCACTTCGGGATTGTCCTTCAGCAGGTTGCGGGTAAAGAAGAGGAGATCATCGAAGTCAAGTGTGGAGGTACGTCGCTTGTGCGGATAGAACCAGGCAACAAACTCCTCGATGAACGCCGCGATGCGAGAATGATATGCATCATTCGTCTGTTTTTGGGTTCGTGTTCGGATCTCCGCAATTTTCGCGACTTTCTCTTCAAAAGGCCTGAGTGATTGCTTCTTCCAGCTGGGAGATTTTTGCTCTCGCAAGAGAAATTGCAACTGGTTGTCCGGAGATTTGCTTGTTTCGCATGCGGCATAGATTGATTCAACAAATGCAACCCGGTCGCGCCCTACTTTCGTATTGATCTCGCGACGGAGAATATCCACCTTTGCGTAGAGGCCTTTCACCAGCTCTTGCACCTCCAGGTATCGTTTCTCAATCTCCCCGTGCGAAAGCTCGTCGCACTCCTCCGCATAGATCTCAAGGTCAGGGTTCGCGCAGCGAAGCCGGATCATGTCTTCCACCGTACTCAAATCAATACCACGCTCGAGTGCATATCGTAGGAAGGGATGATTCTTCTCAGCGGCGTTGAAGAGGAATTTCTTCCATGCGTGTGTGAGGGTGGGAATGATGTTTCCCTCCGTATTCATCTCAAACCGGGGGTCGATCCCCGCCTCCACAGGCCGCTCTTGAAGAAGCGTAACGCAAAACCCGTGGATCGTATTGAACGGTGCCAGCGGAAGGAAGGTCAGAGCCTGCTGAATTCTCTCTCGTTCTTCATCCAAAAGCATGATGTAATCGCCCCCGGGGGGAGCGTACGAACCTTCCAGCGACGACTTCTCTAGCTCATATTGGATTCGACTCTTCAGGCTCGCCGCCCCTTCGTTCGTGAAAGTGATAGCGACAATCTCGCGCACGTCCGCAAGGCCGCGAATGAGAAGCATCATAACGCGGGCGATCATGGCAGAAGTTTTGCCGCTCCCTGCACCTGCATCGACAAAGAGATTCGTATCGAGTTCGGTCACCACGGCACTTCTGCTTTTCGCGTCCCGGTTCATCAGAGCAGCTCCTCCTTTGCGATCTGCTGAAACCGACTGTGCCGTTCATCTGACTGCTTCAAAGAATCAGCCAGCCACTTTCTTCTATTCATACAGATGTCAAAATAATCGCAGAAGCCGCACACCGGGTCATCCCTCTCGGAAGAGGCACGTGGAACCCGATTACCACCTGTTAATTCCTCAACGATGGCTTCCAGAAATCTCAGAAAGTGCTCACGCTCGTTCGGGTAATCGATCGTATGCTGGAAATAGTTGGCCTTGCCGGTGACATAGTAGTACATGAACTGAGGATCGGAGATCGTCGGATCAATCTGATTCACAATTTCGCTGTACATTCCAGCCTGAATGAGTTTCCCACCAAGGAACGGTTGTCCCTCAACGGGGGCAACACTCTTCCCTGTCTTGTAGTCGATCAACAGGGCTCTTCCGTCTTCCTGAATATCAACGCGGTCGATCGAACCGCGAACGAGCGCGACCGCACCATTCGGCAACCGTATCTCTGCCGGATCGTCTCTCTTTGGCAGTCCTTTTTTCCCCTTTTCCCGGAATTGCATTGCAAAAGAGAGCTCAGTGAACATTCGCTTTCTCGAAATGACGACTTCCCTCTCAAAGAACCCCGCAATGTCATTCTCCAGTCGTTGAACGGTTGCGTCAAAATGTGGAGTGGAATTGATCGGGTACTCCGTCTGATACTCTTTCAGTAATTGAGCAAATTCCTTGTCAAGGACTTTGCGATCCCCGGAGACGACCTTCGTGAACCCTTCCCCCTTTGCTTCCCGCAGCTTGACAAAGAATCTGTGGTAAAGTTCATGGAGAAAGCTGCCGTAATGCATCGGGTCAAGCCATTCAAGAGCATGGGCATCAAAGTCCTCTTCTTCATTGAGCTTGAGATCGTACTTCAGAAAATACTGATGCGGGCATCTTGTCCAGGTGGAAATGCGCGATGCGCTCAAGACAGGAAGCGAATCAGTGGAACTCCGTTTTATCACGCCCCAATATTCATCGAATGAACGCGATGTTCTTCTGGCTTGCCGAAACATCGCTACCGACCTCGCAAATGGAAATTCACTGGATATCAGGGGGTCCTTTACGTTGTCATCGGCATGGCGCAGGCTGGCTGCAACCCCAAGGTCGTATCTGCTGATGGCATCTTCCGGATTCAATGCAATGTGATTATTCTGAGAACGAGGGCTGTTCCCCAGTGCGGATGAGAGCGATTGGTAGTCAAGGTTGCTCTTGTGGAACCGATTCCACTCCTGCAACAGGTATCGCGAAGAGAGCAGTTCTCGGCCCGTGGTTAGGTCTTTAAGCGGGGCTGACATGACGACTTTTTGCGTCGTTTGTTGCAGGAGCCTCTGAAATTCTGCCTGCTCTTCTACAAGCCGGTCTTCGCTGAGCGAAAAATGAGCGTTCGGAATGGCCGACAGGAGGAGCTTCTTTTCATGATCGAGCAACAACGGGTTTTGCCGGATGGGACGTGGCAAGCCTTTCTCATTCATTCCAAGAACGTACAACACATCCCATTCTGAATAGACCAGGTCGGCAAGCTCCCCCACGATCGGGCGCGTAAAATCGGGTAGTGTTCTTCCAACGTATTGACTCGCCAGCGTAGAGGAAACAATGGCTACTAAATCCTGCAGTTCTAATTCTTTTCGGGAAGGAACGCCGGAATCAATGAGATTCTCGACAATCGATTCGATCCGTGAGACAACCATCGCATCGGACTCACTTCGAATTCTTGCCCTCGCAGCGAACAACCCGTAGAGTTTCTGCAACTTTTCGGCGGGTGTTGCTCCATCGTGAACACGGTGAAGGTCATCCGCAAGAGCAAGAACCACGTTGTTTACTTCCTTCTTATCGCTCCCCTCTTCCTCGTCTTCATCTGCCGCTGACGCGAGGAATTTCGTTAGCAACGATTTGAAACGTTGATCATGCAAGGCAACACCGGACCGACGAATCGTTTTGACGGCATTGTGAAAGATGTCGGGGTCGACGTCACCCCGTCGAAAGCCGGGGGATTCAAGTATCCTGATCAGCCTGTACACGCTGAAACTATTCTCCACCCACTCCGCGAAATACATCCACAATTTTCCTGGCGATGTCGCGAAGACTGGTTCTCCGCGAACAAAATGAACCAGGTCGGGAAGTCCGATCTCCTCCAACGATTGCCTGAAGATACGATGCGCCTGATCATAGTCAGAAACACAGACGCCAATCTTCACTGGTGTAGATATGTTTTCTAGGTCTGTGCTGAGGTTTCGAACGGTCTGCAGTACTTCCTGAGAGACCGTATCAACTTTGTAACCGGCGAACTTGTATGACTGGGAGGCAGAATCTTTGAACGGAATCCTGACAATCCCAATGTTGTCAACGAGAGTGTTTTCCAGTTGTCTTAACGGATGATCCAGGAGGTATACTCCCCCCGCTTTCTGCTTCGTTCGAAGAAGTCCATGGACGGCATCCGTAAAATCAAAAAACGATTGATCCTTCTTTTTCTGATCATACATCGCCTTGATGGCGAGAAGATCATTAAACTTGGGTTTGTTGGGGAGGTTCCCGAGTTGCTTCTTGGATACATCGTTGAGAATCAAGTTTTCCAGCGCGGCCAGGACAAGGAAACTCATTTGAGAGAATTCCGTTGCCTCCCGGAGGTACGGCAATTTCTCTTTTGACGAATGCAGGAGGTCAAACAATAGCCAGAGTTGACGATTCCCGGCCAGGTAAGTCTTGCCCTGAAAAAGCGGGGCAGCCAGCTGAGAAAGCCAATCCCGAAACGGAGACACTTGGAGGTTCGCAATCTTCGGAACCTTGAGAGCAAGGCTGCGCTTGATGATACCTGGATGAGCAAATTCGGGCGTTAGCAGTATTTTCCGTTCCGGAGTGCCAAGGGGAATGGCCGAGATAACTGTCGTGAGCATAGGATAAAATACCTGGGGAAAGACCGGTCGGGCATAAAGGAAAAACGATGACATCAATATTATGATTTCACCCTGCAGAGTCAAACCGACAGGTGAAACCTTTTTGACGGATCCTCGTCTACAAACTCATCCCCGGAACATAATTTGTGGAAACCTCATATGATGAGATTCGCGGCCGCGGTAATATGTTGTTCCCTTTGTTCATCCTTCGCACATCCGGACATATCGAAACAACTGCGGCTTCATAAGATTAATGTACCACCAACTGTTGATGGAATCATAGATCCTGTGTGGGCACAAGCAGATTCGGCTACGGACTTCGTCCAGTATCGTCCGTATTTCGACAAGGAGCCGAATCGCCGGACTGTCGCCCGCCTTCTCACCACAGACCAGTCCCTCTACTGTATGATAATATGTTATGATCAACGAGAGAATATCCAGCAAAACACAGGTTCGCAGGATGATTTTGGCGGCGACGTGGTTTCCCTTATGATCGATACGTTCGGCGATAAACAAACAGCCTACAAGTTCGCGGTCACTGCGTCGGGTATCCGCGGCGATTCCCGACTGCTCGATGATGCACGGAACAGAGATTACAGCTGGGATGGGGTCTGGTTTGCAAATGCGCAGGTCTTTGACTGGGGTTACGTTGTTGAAATGGAAATCCCATATAGATCCATTCAGTATGACGAACGTCAGCAGACGTGGGGCCTGGATTTCGACAGATGGATACCTACCCTCACGGAAGA
>QKGJ01000197.1 GCA_003251275.1 Ignavibacteria bacterium | reverse complement strand
AGATGTTCGGGGAGGCACTCGCGACAACGGCAATCGTGCAGATACCTTTGAGCATTACGATCGGCAGAGCACGCCCGTTCTTTAATGAAGGAAACACCTCCTTCAAAGCGTTTGCCGGCTGGAATGACGATCGCGCTTCGTTCTTCTCCGGCCACTCCATGGTGGCCTTCAGCTTCTCCACAATCCTATCGCGGCAGATTGATAATCCCTGGGCAACGGTTGGTCTATATTCACTCGCCGCGTTGGGTCCATGGGCTCGCCTGTACAAGGACAAGCACTGGTTCTCCGATACGTTTCTCGGCTCCGCACTTGGAGTATTTGTGGGAAACAGCGTTTGGAAATGGCACAACAAGGAGAACAAATCGGAGTCAGGAGTCAGGATTATTCCAAACGGGCGCGGGTTGGCTGTTGTGTGGATATTTTGAGAATCCCATATGTATGAACAACGTTTCTCCTCCGCGAACATTATCATTCCTTCATTTGCTCTCCCTTCATAATCTTCGTATTTTTCCCGCGCTTACACTGAAAGCACTTGATATAATTGAGGAGTTTATGACGAAGGTTCTCTCGCTCAGACCATGGTGGTTGATCGTTCCGATTCTCATGGCGTCCTGTTCTTCCAATCTTACTCTTACAGAAGTTGATTTTGCCTGGCCTGTCGAAAGCGTGGAGACGGTAGATCCCTCGGGGCGTGTTGAAGTCGCGCGGTACGCGGTGGATTTCTCCTTGACGCCGCTGGCGGCTGAAGAATCTGAAGGAGCGGGCAATGCATCGGGGAAAAAGGCCCACGTCATTCGCAACAGCGCCGGATATTACTTTGTCACCGTTGCTGGCTTTCGGAACGTCTACGTGTTTTCACCTGGTGAACACGAGCTGAAATTCTATGAGGCCATACCTATCAGCGAACCAGGGATTCAGAATCCGGCATTCAACCAGCGTCCTCCCCACATTGAGCTGGTCGACGGCTCGTTGAAACTCCTTTTAACAGAAGACGGCATTGTTGAAAGGGACACGCGATGACCATTCTTCGATTCGCAATTCTCTCGGCGATAGCGGCGGCATTGACTTGCTCAGCACTGCTGGCGCAGGATTCGGACTTCCTGTACAAGGAAGAATTCCTTCAGAAGGCAAAGACACTCGACAACGCTATCGTCAATGCGGCATCGACGCAGGAACTGGACTCACTGCGTCTCGTGATCAACACGATTGAAGCACAATATTCTCGGAGGAAGGATTTTCTGGATAAGGCACTGCATCCTGAATCGTTCGCCTCCTCGGTAAAGAGCCTGCGCGATCACCTTGAGGATGCGATTAGCAAGGTATTCGTCATTCAAACACAGAGTTCAAAGATCGCAAATCTTGAATCCGATTTAGCTCTCTTGATAGATCAAATTGATTCGCTGAACGTCGAACGAACAAAAGCATTCAATGATTTGCGCGCGGCACAACGATCGAATTCGTCTCTCAAAGAAGCCGTCAACAGGCTTAAGGCGACACTTCTTGCCAAGGACAATCTAATTTTTGCCATGATCGATTCTATTTTCCTTCCCTTTGAGTCGGGGCTTCTCCAGGGTGGAGACGTGGCACCGACGGAACTGCGAAGAAAACTGGAGGAATCGAATGCACTGAGTAGGGTGTATGAAATAGCGAATGATAATCTCCGCTTTGTGGAGGTGATGAAGCTCCAGGGGAAGGATTTCGTTCCCATGGTCGACCAGTACAGCAAATTTCGAAAACGCTGGTCTGTTCTCCAGGACAAGATTGCCGAAGCGTCTCTTGTCGATGGCAGAGGGGGAGGAACAAAGTCAACACGCATCAAACTTCAGCAGGTTGCTGTGGACTCTGTTATCACAGAGTGGAACAAGGCTCTCATGTCATCGCTCTGGAAGGGCATTATGGCGGAGTTTACCGCGAAGGGAATCATGATCCCACCTTTTGACAACGGCGCTACGTTCAAGGCAAGCATTCAACAGTATCTTGAATCGGCCCGCATTAAGGGTTCGGATGAGACGGTCTTCGTCGAAGAAGTATGGAAGGAAAGAATCGACAAGGAATGGCGAAGCACTCTGGTACAAGAATCAGTGATGGGCGCAGCGACTTATGCCCAATTGGATTTGGCAGTGAGTGAGTTTGCTGTTAAGACGCTCAATTGGAAGACCGCAGGCGCCATTGCTCTCGTGTTCGTTATCGTAATCGGAACTATTCTTATTAGAGCCCGGCGAGACAGAAAAGCGGCGGCCATGAGACCACCGCTACGAAGATAGGACTACAGAGTTCAGCTGATCAACGAGAATAGAAGTCGATGACCCGCTCCAACGCGGCAGTGCATACCGGATCGAAATCCACCAAGCTGAGCGAGAACATCCTGCAGTCTACGGCCGGACGATACAAACCTTTAGAAGCATACCCCGCGCCCTCAAACGCTCCCACCATTCCGGCGAATTTGGAATTCTTCAAGAGAGTCGTTGTTGCCTGGTAGTACGGCTCCCGCTTTTCATAATAGTCGGCAGCAAGTCTGTCCAGTTTCCTCCATTCCGCCCGAAGGCTGTCGTAGGTCGATTTCTCCCACGGAGTGGGGTGTTCGATTCCATCGGTCGCGAATGATTTCCATTTCAGATTCGCAGGATCCTGCAGCGTGGTGATGTTTGCTTCCCATGGCTCGACTCCCGCCGGGTAAAAATCGTTGTATCCGGTGGACGAGCTGTAATACTCATCTCCCAATCCCGCAAAGGAATGGCCGAACTCGTGCACATACATGTAGTCCATCTGCCATTCCTGCCACTTTACCTTTTCGTTCGAATAGGTGGTTGCATAGAGATTATAGATGCCGCCGCCGCCATACCGGGTATCGTTGATAAGGATGCAGAGAAAATCATAAGGAGCGGCGCCGGCAATGTCGCGAAGTGTTTTGTTCTCTGCGGTAAGAACATATCGGGCCGTTCCAAACGTGTTGTACATTGATCCGAGCGTGTTTCCTTTCCAGATATTTTTGTCGGGAGTGTTAATGCCCGATTCCGGCGATTCAACCTCAATCGTCCAGACATTGAAATCCTTCTTCCTCTTCTTGAATGGCTCCGTGCCAAACATGACATCGTTGAAGTGCTTCGCATCGGACCGAAATTTCTCCATGTCCGATTTCGCATAGCCATCGCCCAGAATAAGTATATCCACTTTCTGTGCGGGCTCTCCGTTCTTCATCAGCGACTTCACCGGAAACCTCCAGGCACGGGTCGACTTATCCACCTGCGTCGGGTCACTAGGATCGATCGTCGTCGAAAAAAGTTCATGGAATACCATCCGCCTATCGCGGCGGGAAATCGTAATTTGCACAGGGTTCTTTGGAAACGGCATGCGAACAGTTTCCGAGAAGGTGCGGTAGATTCCTTTTGCCGCTTCGTCTGTGGTTTGCCACTCGTTGAATATGGTTGAATAGCCGCGGGAGAAAATCAGTTCATTCGAGGCCAGGTCATAGGCGCGAACCAGGAATTCGCCAAGGTTCAGATTTTCTACCAATTGAGTCTTGCTCCCCGGCCATAGTCCCTCGGTCACTGCTTTATCCAAAGTAAACCTTTCCTCCCCTTTTGTGCCGGTGTGGTAATAATCGACCCTCAGAGTTTGGTCTGTAAAATACTTTTCGTATGGAATGCCGACTGAAAATCCGGTTGACACTGAGAAAATACATAGTACGAGAATGCAATAATTCTTCATGGGTTCTCCATTACAATGAGTTGAATAGAAAGATCGGAAGGCGCGGGTCTATTGCTTGATGACTTCTAACAGCTCCACGTCGAAAATGAGATCGGCGTTCGGTGGAATCGTCGAACCGAAACCTTGTTCTTTGTAGGCTAGCTGAGACGGAATGATAAGTTTTCGTTTTCCCCCCACCTTCATGGTCATAACGCCCTCGTCCCATCCTGCAATTACCCGCCCAACGCCGATCGGAAAAACCAGGGGCTTTTCCCTATCGACAGAGCTGTCGAACTTCGTTGAATCCTTCAGGTATCCGGTGTAGTGAACTCTTACACGATCGCCAAGATGAGGCGATTCTCCCGTTCCTTCCACAATATCAATATATTTGAGCCCCGATCCTGTGCTATGGATTTTGTTCTCGGTTGGGATTCCGGGGTAGTGCGGCGTCTCGCCACAATTCGAGAATAAGAGGATCATTAAGGCAACAGTCGGGAGAATAATCGTTCGCATGATAGTCCTTTCACCGTGATATTGATTGAAGATAAGCGTTTCTCCCCATAAAGAAAAGATCAGAGACAGGTTGACACTCACTTGGTGAGAAGCTATCTTGGACACACAAAAAACAGACTACAGACGAAAATCAAAGAGGCACTGCGTTGAATTCTCTTTTGCGAACAGGTTCTTTTCTTTTATTCACACTCACCCCAATAATCATGCATTCTCAAACACTGCCGGTTGTCAATCATTCATTTGCATCGACCGATGCCGTTGTGCGTCATCTGGATATGAATCTCAATGTCAACTTTGATAAGAAAGTCATCGACGGCGTGGTGAGTGTATATTACGACAATAGGGGGGAAGCCGAGTCCCTGATTCTCGACACCCGCGATCTCAATGTTACAAAGGTAACTGCTGGAGAGAAACATAGAAGAACATCGTTTCAACTCGGGACACCACAGGGGGATCTCGGGCGACCTCTGATCATCAGCGTAAAGCCAGAGGATAGGGTTGTCACCGTTCATTATCAAACTTCTCCAAACGCTCCGGCTTTGCAGTGGCTCTCTCCATCCCAAACAGCTGGCAAATTATATCCCTTCCTGTTCACGCAGTCCCAGGCTATTCTCGCGCGATCATGGATTCCCTGCCAGGATCATCCCGGAAACCGCATTACGTTCCGTGCAAAAGTGAAAGTCCCGAAAGGAATGATGGCGTTGATGGGCGCCCAAAATGACATGGTCAAACACCCCCGAGGTGAATATGAGTTTGTCATGGCTCAACCCATTCCAACCTACCTCCTGGCTCTTGCCGTGGGTGATCTTGATTTTCGAGCGATCAGTGATCGGGCAGGAGTGTTCGCAGAACCTGCCATCATCGAAAAAGCCGCATGGGAGTTTGGCGATACTGAAAAGATGATCGAAGCAGCCGAACGGCTCTATGGACCGTATCGATGGGGCAGATACGATATCCTTGTCTTGCCTCCGAGTTTTCCATTTGGGGGAATGGAAAATCCAAAGCTCACTTTCGCCACACCCACGGTTATCGCCGGGGACCGTTCTCTTGTCTCTCTTGTCTCACACGAACTTGCGCACTCATGGTCCGGCAATCTCGTTACCAACGCAACATGGAATGACTTCTGGCTCAATGAAGGATTTACGACATACTTCGAGCGGCGGATACAAGAGGAAGTCTATGGAAAAGAGCAGTCTGAAATGGAGGCCTACTTGAGCTACCAGGATCTTGTTGAAGAGGTAAAGACTCTCGGTGCGAACAACGAGGACACGAAGCTCTTACTTCATCTGGAAGGCCGCAATCCGGATGATGGAGTCACATCCGTTCCGTATGATAAGGGATATTTCTTTCTTCGACTAATTGAACAGTCTGTGGGAAGGCCGCGGTGGGATGAATTTCTTAAAGGGTACTTCGAGAAATATGCCTTCCAGACGATGACAACGCCTGTATTCCTCAAGTATCTGGAAGGCACGCTCTTCAAAAATGATAAGAAGGCGTATGAGAATCTTCAGGTAGATTCGTGGATCGATGGGCCTGGCATTCCTGCAAATTGCCCGAAGGTAACCGTTACTTCCTTTAACGAAGTCGATACTCTTGCGAAGGCCTGGAGTTCCGGAACGACTCCGGCGCAACCAAAGCAGTTTTCATGGACGACACAGCAATGGCAGCATTTTCTCAGAGCCCTCCCCCGTACACTCGGCAATCAGCAAATGGCGGAGCTTGATCGGGTGTATGGGTTTTCCAAGAGAGGTAACTCAGAGGTGTTGTTTGAGTGGTTCATGCTATCGATTGCAGCGAACTATGAGCCTTCCTTCGCGGCAATGGAAGAGTTTCTGATAAATGTGGGAAGGCGGAAGTTCCTAAAACCAATCTACACGGAGATGGCAAAAACTCCTGAGGGAAGGGAAAGGGCTTTGCGAATTTATGAGCGGGCGCGTCCCGGATACCATGCAGTATCCACCCGGACGATTGATGATATTCTCAAGGTGGAGGGTTCAACGCGCTAGCGAACTTGCTCGGTGCGCTTTTGAGGTGATTCGCCACTCCACTCAATGCTGCCATCTGCGAAGAATTCCCGCTTCCAAATGGGGACAGTCTTTTTGAGTTGGTCGATGAGGAAACGGCAGGCCGCAAAAGCCTCATTGCGGTGTGCCGATGAAACAGCGATGGCGACACTCGCTTCCCCAATATCAACCCTTCCTATCCGGTGCACCATTGCAGATCCGAGAAGTTTGAATTTCTCACGAGCTTCCGTTTCCAATCTTGTCATCTCGCGCAACGCCATCTGTTCATAGGTCTCGTACTCCAGATAAAGCACTTCCCTTCCTTGCGAATCCGCCCTGGTAACACCAAGAAAAACATCAAGAGCACCAGCCTGAGGGCTTGACACCAAAGAAATTACACCTGCAATTTGAATCGGCTCTGAGATGATCTTAACCACCTATCCTCCGCTCACGGGTGGAATAACCGCAACTTCGTCCCCATCGCTAAGCTGATGATTGGTGTCAACATAACTGCTATTAACTGCAACGCGCAAGTACGGAGCCCATTTGTCAAATTCTGTATTCAATGAAGTGAGATATCCGAGAATGTTTCCCGCAACCTTCAAATCATCACGTTCGATCTCCTGCTCTCTGAACCCTGCAAGATCGGCCGCAGAGGAGAATAGTAGAAGCTTGATTTTCATTTCGAGGCGGCCTTTCAATGTGCGGGATTTAAGTAGAGAAAAATAAAACAAGGATTCAACCTGCCGCCAAAAAACAAAAGCCACGGTACAGTTTCATCCCGTGGCTGTTCCCCTGGAGCTGTATTCTATTGATTACGCTTCGATGATCCTCTTTCGAGCCTCGAATGCCCTTTTGAGAGCGTCGCCTACCTTCTCCTTTATTTCGATTCTCATTTTGTCCAACTCGGGTTTGATTTTTTCCAGTTCCGGTTTGATCTTCTCCAGTTCCGGCTTAATCTTCTTCAATTCAATTCGCATTTTCTCCATGTCATCATTGAATTCTTCCATGTCGACATCAAATCCCTCCATCTCATCATCAAAACGGAAAACCTCTCCGTCTCCTGACTCCCAACGCATGCCGCTTGGTGCATCAAACCAAAAGCTGTTTTCTGTGGACTGCACTTCCAGTGAAAGCGTTTTGCGTGACCCTTTGCGAACGATTTCAAAGTCAACCTTCTCCCCTTTCTTGTGCTCAGACAGTTCGCTTGTAACGTCGTGAACGTCTTCCACGGACTGAGTTCCCGCCTTGATGATCACATCGCCAGCACGGAAGCCAGCTTTCTCCGCAGCACTTTCTTTTTTGACTTCCTCGACAAGAACGCCACGTTTGTTTGGTGCTTCGAAATACTCAGCCAACTGTTCGTTCAGTTCTTCGAGAACGAGTCCATGTGATCCGCTCCCTCTCCATACAAAAGCTCTTGGCGCTCGTGGTTCTCTTGGTGGTCTCGGTGCGCGTGGATGTGAAAACGAATACGCAAAGCTTCGCTCCTTGGGTGCTTTATCGATTGTCGCAGATGCCACGACCTTCTTTTTATCCCTCATCACCGTGACATTCACTTTCGTTCCAGGCTTCGTTTTCTGAACAGCCCGAATGAGGTCGTTGGCATCAGCGATCGCAACCCCGTCAAAATCAACAATAATATCCTTGTCTTTTAACCCCGCCTTTTCAGCAGGACTCTCATCAACGACATCGTTGACGAGTGCCCCTTCTTTCGTTTGAACATCCATGGACTTGGCAAGTTTTGGGGTCATATCCTGAATCGATACGCCGAGCCAGCCTTTCCCATCGTTATCATCATCAACAAACACTACAGGATGATCATCTATAAGTGGCGAATGGGTGTACCCCGTAAACATTAACGGTGCGACTGTCGCCAACATCAGTAAGACCTGGGATTTCATAGCAATTCCTCCTAAGTGAGTTCTATCTTGTGCATGTTAGACACTGCCGCGGGCATATCGGTTGACATATTGTACGAAAGGCTTCGACGGGAGGTTTCAGAAACTTGTGAGGTCTTGTTCGTCAACAACGAATGGACGGTCGATCATCAATAGAAAGTAACCCATCGAATGCTTATCTTTTGCCAACTTCTCGTCGTTTTTCTTAAAACAAGGAACAAATGAAAGGTCTGATTGAGATGAAGGGATCCCATAGGACAGAAATGGTTTGTCCGTTATGGGATTGGGTTTACCACTTCATTTTCCGTGGCGACCATGTGGATGATCTCCTAATGCGCCACGTTCGCATGATGCAGTTTCTCGGAACGCGCTGGTGAGAATCCTACGAACAAGCGACAGTCATTTTTTCCTAGGAATTGATAAGGTCTGCCAACCTTCCTGCTGCCACATCTTTGCTGCATACACGATTTGCCCCACGTGGTACGCAGCATGCCCTAGCTGGCGTTGAATCGCATCGAGGACTGAGAGGTTCTCCGAACGGATCAATACGGTTTTTGCAAGATCGTCGGGGGATAGCTGTTCGAGTCCCTCCAAAGCGCATTGCCAACCCTTCTCCCAAATCCGGAGCAACTCTTCCCTGGTAGTGATCGACCCCTCGAATTCTCCGTCGCGATTACGCCAAGGCTTCTCGCCATCGGTTGTCAAAAAATCTGTCCAACGGGAAACCATGTTCCCCGAAAGATGTTGGACAATGACGGCTATGCTATTCGAATCATCGTTTGGGGCGCGGCCAATATTCTCTTCGGTCACCTGCACAATAGCTTTTTCCCCAAGATCTTTATATTGACGGAATCGCTTCACGGCACTTGCCAGATAGTCCCTTGCCAGTTCCATGATGAATACCTTTCTATGATTCTACCTAATGCGACCCGACACGAACGGCAATTCCAGTCGACATGAAATCCATCCTTGAGGCCCTGATTGCCTCCAACCCTCCTGAAAAATCAACAACGAGATCTTTGCTGCGGACTGCGGCGTAGAAGATAAGACCTTATACAATCCCCTGTAAATTGGGGTAGGCCTTTCTAAATCTTCCGTAGTAGAAAAATTCTCCCGTCGGTTGGACTTGTCCGGTCCATCCAAGAGCTTCGAGCCGGGATTGAAGGTCTTCGGGTTCATGAAAGATTTTGATGATGGAATAACTCCGACCATCGTTCAGTTTTCGTTCGACGATTCCTGAACGAGATGGCGTTGGATGATCCTTTGCTGAGGTTTCGGGGTTGTAGAGACTGTCAACAAAAAACACTGTCCCACCTGCAGCCAGCGCATCGTTCACAAAAGACCAGAAGTTCTCGAAACGATCGGTCGGAATGTGTGAAATCCAGAAACCGAAAAAGATCAGATCAAATTGTTTCTCTGGTTTCCAATGGTAAATGTCGGAGTGAATGAACTCCACGGTGGCTGACCCAACTCGTGACTTGGCTCTTGTTAGCATGGGTTCCGATGCATCGACACACACAACTCTGTTCGCCGAGCGGGCGAGTACCTCAGTCCAGAGTCCTGTGCCGCAGGCGACTTCAAGGACGAGTCTATTCGGGCACTCTCTGGCAAGTTCATTGCGAACAATCCGAACCTCTGTCTCCCAAAGCTTCCGATGATCTTCACCCCTGTCAAATCTTCCCAAACGGAAAAACCAGTCGTCATACTCGGGCGCGCGTTCGTCGTAATAGTGGATCTGCTCGGAAAGAAATTTCTCCGACGATTGTTCAGTCATTTGATATTTTGTCCTTTAGTTTGAATGAATGAGGCCGGGCAAAATGTATAGCGAAAAGAATATGACGAGCGTGGAAACAAAAGCCAAGGCGTACTCCTTTCTTTGCCAGTATTCGACAGGGTCGTGTCGACGGAAAAGGTTGATCGACAAATAAGATAGGCCGACGACGAGAACGGTAAAGCCCGGAAGGCCTAGCAATACCGGAGCAAGGGCAACGGCGCACCCCGCAAGAATCGAACTGAAGTATTTCATGCCTGGTCACGCCAAATGGGCTAACTGAACCAAGCTACACCTTGCCGCGTCCAAAATCAATCCTTCATAGATTGAAATTGGAAGCAAAAGAGCCCGCTCAAGGCGGGCTCTACAAGCGTGTAGCACTGACAGATTAGCGAAGGAGAAGGAGTCTTCTTGTTGCCGAAAATGTCCCGGTCTGCAATCGATAGAGATAAACGCCGCTGGCAAGATTGGCACCGTTGAATACTGTCCGATATGATCCTGAATCTCTTTCCTCGTCGATGAGGAGAGCCACTTCTCGCCCCAATAGATCATAGACCGCAAGTCGGACGTGCGACACTTCGGGGACATCAAAAGCGATTGTCGTGCTCGGGTTAAACGGATTCGGATAGTTCTGATCAAGTCGATATTCCGTTGGTTTTGAAACTGTCTGATGAGCATTCAGAATGAGACTCACCTCACCCGTAAGTGATGCAACTGTCACGGAGGAAGATCCGCTAAGAGCAAGCTGTTGGTTGCCAAGCAAGAGTGTGCCTGCTTGCGATCCATGCGATTCCCATGAAATAGTCAGAGGATAAACAGGAACCATTAGCTGGATGGGGGCCTTCCGTGAGGTATCACTTTCAAACTCAGCAAAGCTTCCCGATGCGAAGCGCACATCAAAGGAACCTGCCGGAGGAGTAGGCGG
>QKGJ01000081.1 GCA_003251275.1 Ignavibacteria bacterium | reverse complement strand
GAACTCTATCGCTGACGTCTCATTCCAGGGCGCGGGATGTGCCATCTCCAAGGCTTCCGCATCCGTGATGAGCGCAGAAGTGAAAGGAAAGACAAAGGCGGAAGTCGAAAAGCTTTTTGAACAATTCCATCGACTTGTTACCGGGGCTGCCCGCGGAGAGTCTGGCGAACCATTGGGGAAGCTTGAAGCCTTTTCGGGGGTGAGTGAATTTCCTGCGAGAGTGAAGTGCGCAAGTCTGCCCTGGCACACGCTCCGCGCGGCGATACAGAACAAGGAACAAGTATCTGTCACAACTGAATGAGCATTGGAAAAAGAAAACGAAAATACAGTCGACTCAACTTCCATTAGCACTGTCGAACAAACCCTGATTCACGGGCAAGCAACTGAAGCTGTGAAGACCTGCTTCGATCCTGAGATCCCGGTAAACATCTATGAGCTTGGCCTGATCTATGATATCGCCGTCGATGGTTCCGGAAAAGTCATTGTGACGATGACGTTGACCTCGCCTCATTGCCCCGCAGCCCAGTCCCTGCCGAAAGAAGTTGGAGCAAAGATTCGGGCTGTTCCGGGAGTAACGGATGTGGTCGTGAACGTGGTCTGGGATCCCACATGGAATCCAAGTATGATGAGTGAAGCTGCTCGTCTAACGCTCGGGATGTAGACAATGTATCAATCAACAATTAGCAGAGAAAGTTATGTCTGAACCCACCGTTCTCAACAAGCAGGCCGCTGAAATCACTCTAACAGATAAAGCAGCGAAGCAAATATTGAAGTTGCGGCAAGAAAACACGATCCCGGATGACCATGGGCTTCGGATCGGCGTGAAAGGTGGAGGATGCTCAGGGATGACATACGTATTGGCGTTTGATGAAAAGACGCGTGACAACGACAGAGTTTTCGATGTGAAAGGGGTGAGATTCTACGTTGATGAAAAAAGTCTTTTCTATCTGGCCGGCACTGTGCTTGACTTCAGTGATGGTCTCAACGGGAAGGGATTTGTGTTCAACAACCCGCAAGCAACACGCACTTGCGGTTGTGGAGAATCATTTGGCGTGTGATGCATGTGCGTGCTATTCTTAGTTCATACCGGGTGAACAAAAGGAAATGTCGGTGAAACGTCGAACCTTTGTTAAGACTGCTGCAACTGGACTGCTTGCTGCGGTTCCTGCGATACACAATTCGAAAATCATACAATCAGAACTACTACAAAAGGAGAATACACCTATGGCATACGAATGGAAATTCAACCCCCGTCCTTATTCCGATGAAGACGCAAAAAAACTGCTCAGCAAAGTGATTGACGCTGAAACATCGGATTGGCACTACAACACGCATCACAAGGGGTACGTTACCGCCTTGAATAATATCGAGAAGGGACTGGAAACTGCCGACCGCGCAGCAGCGAATGGAAACTACAGTGCCATCGGTGAGCTGAAACGACGAACCACCTGGAATCACGCGGGCACCGTGCTCCATGATATCTACTGGGATGTAATGGGTGGCGATGGGGATGTGGGAAAAGGACCCGAAGTAAAAGCAGCGATTGAAAAAGAATTCGGCTCGGTGGATGCCTGGAAAGCTGATTTCAAAGCCGCGGCTGTTTCCGCAAAACTGAGTGGGTGGGGGGTTCTGGTATATGATATGCTCTATTCAAAGAGACTACTCAATGTGCTGGTGGACGAGCATCATTATGGAGCAATCTGGGGTGGCATACCTTTAATCCCTGTTGACGTATTCGAACACGCGTACTATCACAAGGATGGCCCCAAACGGGCGGCGTACGTCGATAACTTCATCGGAAATTTGCATTGGGGCCGGATTAACGACAGATTCAAAAAATACGCAAAGTAAGTTTCCACCGAAGAAACCTATGAAAAAGTGGACGTGGCGCGATATCGACGAGATCGCATTGGATCTCGTCGAGCGTCATCCGAATACCGACCCGATGGTTGTGAACTTGGATGAGCTTCAGAAACTTATCGTTGCACTTCCGACATTTGCGGATGACCCGAGCGCCTCAAGTAATCGAATTCTAGAGGCGATTCAATCGGCGTGGTATGATGAATACGAGGATTGAAATTCCAGAGTGGAGTTTACACTGAAGTATGGAGCGATCAGGACATTCTGCGGAGGAGTTCCTCCTACCCCTCTTTCCTCTTGGCGTCGTCCTCTTTCCGGGGTCATCACTTCCGCTGCATATCTTTGAGGAACGATACAGGATCCTGATTGCGGAATCTCTTCATGCAGGGACCTTGTTCGGAATCAATATGCTGAATGAAGGGAAGGTTGCGACCATTGGGTGTACCGCGAATGTGACAACCGTTTTGAAGAGGCACGAGGATGGTCGTATGGATATCGTTGTTGCGGGGAAGGATCGTTTTGCGCTTGGTAGTATTGATGAAAAAGGCCGGCCCTACATGGTCGGTCGCGTGTCCTATCTCGTAACTCACGACGAGCAGGTCGATCCCGGTCTCGCTTCAGAGACAATTGAACTGTACAATGAACTCATTACGAAAGCGTTCGAGGCACAGTCCCCGGTCCAGCATTTCAATCGGCAGGATTCCGGGATTTCTTTCGTTCTTGCGCAGAAATCTGGACTCTCGCTTCTTCAGCGTCAGCGGATTCTTGAAACGCCAAAGGAGAACGACAGGCTTCTTCTCCTGAAAGATCATCTGCGCGATTTGCTTCCCAAGCTTGAACAAGCCCGTGACTTGATCAGGGTTGTTCAAAACGATGGCTATCTCTAACGACTGTAGTTCACATTACATTATTCAACGGAGGTTTGATGAACATCAAGAAAAAGAAGGTCCGCAGGAAACATAAGAAAGCCCAGGAGCGTGCTCGTGCCATGCGGAAGAGCTCTCTTG
>QKGJ01000051.1 GCA_003251275.1 Ignavibacteria bacterium | reverse complement strand
CCGACCTGCGGTTTAGGAAACCGTCGCTCTATCCATACTGAGCTACGAGGGCTTGTCTAAAGAGGCTTTTCTCACAAAGAGTCAACTTCTCTTCCGGCGAAAAAATACGACTACTTCGACTGAGAATCAATGTTGAGAGCAGAAGTACCCCAATGAGGGTTTGAGAACATTGCATGCAGAACAGGTTTTTCCTAAGTTCTACGCGCACTCATAAATTCTGAAAATGGAAAAGTACTTTCAAAAACTCGCACGAGCAGTCCGGGAAAGGAACATCCAACTTAGGATCGTCCGGGAATATCGACGAGCGCTTCGTGAGGGTTCCTTTGACTTTCCCAATTCCATTCTGCTTCCTGCTCACTGTGGCTCCGGCCTCCCCGAAAGAGTGATCGAACTGTTGCTCGCACGATTGACCTTTCAATCTGAAAAAGAAATCCTCGATGTTGGCCACGCCTACGCTATGCAATGCCACCGGCAAATGATTTCTGATCTTCCTAAAGGAAAGTCAATCACCGGAATCGATATTGCCGATCCTTCCTACAATACTACTCCGTACTACGTCCGTACAGTGAAAGCAAGTATCACCAATGCACCATTTCAGAGCAATACGTTTGACATTATTTGGTGTATATCTGCGCTTGAGCACTTCGGGATGGACAATTCCGGTTACACAAAAGACTCAGTCGTCGAAGGACAAATGGCTGCACGTGCCCTTTGCGAGATGGTTCGTGTGCTAAAGCCGGAAGGACAGTTGCTGGTTACCGTTCCGTATGGGAAATCCGAAAACCATGGCTGGTTTCGCAATTTCGACCAGAATAGCCTAACAGAGCTTTTGAATTCAGTCCGCTCCGACGTTCTGGCTCACAAATGGTTTTTTCACCATTTGCGCAATTCGGGGTGGGCACTTGCCACACCTGAGGATCTCGTGGAAGTCTCTTATGCCGAGGAAGGTAATTCCGGAGCCGCAGCAATTGCCGCCGTGTTGTTAACGAAGAATAAGTTTCTGGGAGGTCTTTGACACCAGGTCCGAGCGCATCGGAGCATATCTCGATTAGACTTTCGCGACCACCAATTTGTTCTTAGATGGAAAGCGCCTTGTGTACCGCAAGACAAAGCTCTGCAAACGAAGAGTACTTCCTTCCCTTAATGATTGCCCAGACAGAGTCTTTTTGTAGGTTCAGTTGCGTCGCTATCTGTACAGCGTCTTCATACGTAGCTTCTTTCATAGTCTTACCCCCGGTAGTGTAGGCCTTTTGCGGTTTTGCATTGACATGAACTGGAATACGGTACAACTGATTAGAAAGTGTGTAAAGGTGCTTCAATTGTAACCAATCGAAGGAGAACGAGGGGTGACGAGCCTCACGAAGGAATTCTCATGACTTCAATTCGGACCCAACTCAAGCTGATCTAGAAAAGAATCGGGATACAATCAGCTTTTCTACAGGGAATAAAGTTGATGGTTCTTGATGTAAGCCTCGACAGAAGGAGTAACCATGTAACGGATTGAAAGTCCTTCCTTCACGCGTTGCCTTATTTCGCTTGAAGAGAGGTCGATGGCTGGGACCGGATAGACGGAGTACCAACCCTTCGGCATTGATGGCCAAATGGAGGATTTAACATCCGGTCTTGTCATGACAAGCAATTTCGCAATCTCAAGGATTTTCTTTGGCTCCTTCCATTCCTGAAAATCCACCAGATTATCCATTCCAATGATTAACGAAAGAGAATCATCAGAAAATACCTCACGAAGACTCATCAGCGTATCGATTGTAAAAGAGATACCCCCTCGCTCAATTTCGGACGACGACACCGCAAAAGCCGGCTGGTCCGCAATCGAGAGGCGTATCATTGCTAATCGATGCGTTGGCGAAGAAGATGTTTGATGTTGCTTGTGTGGTGAGATCGCAGATGGGACAAAAATAATCCGATCGAGACCGGCTGCCTCTCGTATGTGTTCCGCCACGATAAGATGTCCTATGTGTGGCGGATCGAAGGTTCCCCCAAAGATACCTGTGTTCATTGAACCGACCCGAGCGATTCGTAGATTCTTAACGTCTCTTTTGCACATTCCTCCCAGGAAAAACGAAGTGAGTTTGCCCGGCCCCGTTGGATCAAATCATTCCGGAGATGTTGATTGTGAAGCAGGGACAAAATCTTCGTCGCAAGGTCGCCCACGTCGTGTGGATGAAACAACAAGCCCGCTTCACCCACCACTTCAGGAATTGCCGCCGCATTCGCTCCGATCACAGGAGCGCCAGCGGCCATGGCCTCAATAACCGGCAAACCAAAACCTTCATACTCCGATGGCAACACGAGTACCAACGCGCTCGCGTATGCAAGAGCGAGTTCCCTTTCTGACAATCGGCCAAATCCAATAATCGTATCGTTCAACTGGAGGTTCTCCACAAGCCTCTGAAGTTGCTCGTTTGCAGTAATCGACTCGCCAACAAATCCAACCTGTATATCATCGCTTTTTCGAATTTCTGAGGCCGCCTTGAGAAGCGTTGGTATGTTCTTGTGAGGTTTCAGTCCCCCCACATAAAGAATCAACGGTCGCTTCACTCCGTAGCGATTCTTGAATCGTTGAACTTCATCGTCTCCTTTCGTTTCCCGGAACGTGGAGGCACCTCCGAGACGAACAACCCTGATCCTTTCAGTAGAGACCCCGAATCGAATCATGAGTTCTTTCTTCACGTACTCGGAATCTGTCAGAACCACGTCGGCTGCCCGACACGCATGTGCAATCATTTGTCGCGCGTAGAATCTCTTTGGCCCGCTATAGTATTGCGGGAATGAAATGTGAATGAGATCATGCACTGTGACAACACTTCTACACCTAAGTCCTACCGGCAGCGTATAATGTGGTTCATGAAATACGTC
>QKGJ01000209.1 GCA_003251275.1 Ignavibacteria bacterium | reverse complement strand
CCCGGAGATTTCAAATACCCATACGAAATCATTGAGACCATCGCCGCGGTAGTGTCTCCCCCACCGGAGATCATGCAAGGTCGTCTCAGGGGCAAATCCCAATTTTCGCCAGAGCTTGTACGTGACCAACGCATCCAATCCGGCGCATTCATCCACTTCATTAAAGTGCGGCAACGCTTCGCCCGCAAAAAGCTCTTCGCTTGTCTGCTCGTGATGGACTGGGGGTCGCTCGACGTTGTTCAGTATTCCCTCCGCAAGGTCAGAGGCGGGAGTAAGATCTTTCAGCCCCTGTTGGTACTGAATCCCAATTGCTGAACAACCAAATTCATTCGCAATACGCATAGCCGCAATGTACATCTTGCACTGTCGCAGCACCTGCGCTTCCGTGAGTTCTGTATCGCCATTGCTACCAAGTTGGAATTTCATTCCCTTGTCGAGAAGCCAGCTATAGACGCCTCGAGCCTCCTCATCAGCGACCGTCAGCATCTTCGCGTACAAGGCAGATTGACTTAACCGTTCTTTGAAGACTCCGGTCGCATTGAGCAGCTCATCGGGAATAATTGCGTTATACATCCCCATGCAGCCTTCATCGAAGACACCCATGATTGGCTGACTATTGCGAAAGTCCTTTGCAAACTTCCGTCCCTCTTCTTCGGCTTTCTTCGGGATGTTCGCCTTTTTATATGTCGTGACATGCCAGAGGTCATGTTTCACTGAGCCTTTCTTCAGCCAACTCTTCAATCCACTAATGAAAAATGAATCCGTAAAATCCTCGCTCCACAATGTGGAATAAATAACACCCGCCTTTGTGAGAGATGCATTCAGATTTAGCATTCCCACAAGTCCCGGCCATGTCCCGCTCCAGTTTGCAACTGTCAGGATTGGTCCGCGGTGAGCTATAAGGCCCGCAAGCACATGATGGCTGTACTGCCAGACGGCTTCCGCGACGATGACCGGCGCCTTCTTGGGAATACTCTGAAATACTTCTATCCCATACTTCTGGCTATCGATGAAACCGTGTTTCTTTTTCTCATCAAAGGGATGCGCGCGTTGTACCTGACCACCGATCGTTTCAATTGCGGCAACCAGACGGCGTTCCATCTCCGCCTGCGCGGATTCACAGTTCTGGTTTGCTGAAAGGCGCAAGTCGCCGTTGGCGACAAGGTAAATCGAATTCATGAATATCTACTCCTCTTATCGAAAGACGAGGTTTGCTATCTGTAGAGATAGCGTTCTTTGAACGTTGGGTTCTGTCCTGCCATCTTCAGAAATGCGTCCAGCGGCACCACCTCAAACTCCGGCCCCAACTTGTCCAGGATTCCCTTCACACGCACGATATCACTCCATTCACGGACGTGCACGAGCAAAAAGTATGGACGGTCTTTGTTAATCACTGCCAGCTCTTGCAGATCCACAACCGCATCTGCTTCGGGACGCGTTTCGGAAAGATAGTAGTCGTATGAGATAAATGGTCTGCCTTCCCGCGATGAAAATGTATACGAAGGAACGTAACCATTGACAAATCCAATGGCATCCGGCATCCCCTGGTAGTATGCGTCAACGACGTACTTGGGCAGCTCGGTGTTCCCCTCGATCGTCGCTCCCTCCGAGTAGTCCATCGTTTCAAACACATTGATATCAAGTTTCTTCATTATTTCGTCAGCTTTTGATATTACGCCGGGAAGCAGTTTGCGCGGGATCGCTTTCGGATACATGTAACCAGGACCGGAAAGGGCGCCGATGAAAAAATCATTTGCCGTCGCAGACCCGTAATAAAACTCCAGCATCGTTGGAGCCATCCATTCCCAGTTGATTGTGACTTCCCACGCATAGGGTATGCTTCCCCGACCAGGTTTAGTCCATGCGCCCAGACCAAGACCGTCGCTTTGAATGCAAGCAACGTATACCTTTTTCTCCGGTTTGTATTCCTTTCCCGGCACGAGGTTGTGGTTATTCTTGAACTTGAACCCTGGCGAGGGAGGTGTTTTGCTTGTGAAGCTCAAATTGGGTAGTGTGTGAAGACCCTCCACTCGCAAGCCGTAATGGGAGGTGAGTGTCACGTAGTCACGTTCTTTGTCCTTCGCATACGAATGCCAACCCATCACCATGGAGAACGGTTTCTGTTTGCTGAGGATTTCGTCAGCAAGCATGTATTCAAGCGTATCGGAAGGAAGCGTGGAGAGGTCGGTGACAAATGCGTGCTGCGCAATTGCAAAATCAGCGATGCCCGGCTTCATCACCTTGCCCGCTTCTCCCCCAGTCCAGACGATGTATTCCTTGTTGCACCTTGTTCCGTATGTATTGTACGCCCAGCGGAAAATCTGCGCATCCGTTTGTCCCGTGAACTTCCCACGCAGATCCTCGATTTTTTTCAATCCGGCTTCCTCTACCATCGGAATTAAATCCTCGTTGACCACAACTCCCCTATCGAGGCCTGCAATGGTCAATGCTATGTTGATCGACGTCCGGATGTTCTTATCCCAGACAACATATCCTTTTGCGTACTGCTTGAATGTCTTCAGCGCCTGCACGGTGGATTTCAACTCGGTAAACGTATAGTTGAGTTTCGTTTTGTAGAAGTCGAGAACACCGGGCGTGAACTTGAAATCCCAGGTGTCAGGATAAAGAAAATACAATCGCGGCGCATCGGTGTTTGCAAGTCCCTGGAGACTGATCAGGAAAAGGTTCTCGGGGAGCTTGTTCTCGATCTCCCAATTATCCACCAGTGACATAACGTAGGCTTCTTTTGTCCCCGCACGCTTGAACACGTATTTCAGCGGCGGACCGGATTTTCGTGTCGAGCGGTCGAGGATCACTGTTAACGTTTGTTTCTCGTCTGTCAGTTCGTAGGTATCGGTACTGGCGATTTGTTCCTTTCCTTGAGAGGCAAGCACTGTGTATAGCCGTTCTATCTTCAGGCGCGTTCCGTTGTTTTCCCACAACGCCGTCACTTCTTGCTGCGACGATGTGTCCATAGAAATACCCATAAACACGTTCGATGGCCAAACACGGCTCTCCACTGGAAGCCGATTGACGGCACCTCCCGTCTTCAGCACACGTTTCTCGACGGATATCCGTCCACTGCCCCATGTGTGGATAATCGTTATCGTCGAACCGTTCTGTGAGATCTCAACTGATGACGTCTTGAAGAAGTCCATGTTGGCACTTTTGAGTGGGAGCAATGTCCATCTGCCATCGAATTCCGGATCGCCGCTGCCAAACGCGGTGGCAACCATGGTGGAAACAAGTATTACGGGAATTAGTGATCGAATGAGTGTCATTTTCAAATGCCTCTTAACAATCGGGTGAGAAATAGCGGTGAGATTCTGGATTAAGATACGCGAATTTGGTACACAAGTAAAGGAACAGCATTTCACAAATGAAATAGGACTGATTCTTTCACTACCTCACAAGAACGATATGACCTCGAATCCACGTTTTGCCCTACTTGCAGCGTTGCTTGCATTTCCTCTTGCACAGACACTAGCCGGGGGGACTGTGTTCTACGTTTCAACTTCCGGAAACGACATGTGGTCCGGCAGGATCCACACTCCTGATGGTGAAAAAAACGACGGGCCTTTTGCTACCCTCGAAAGAGCCGCGGATGCTGTACGTGCGATACGGTCAGCTGGCGCAATATCCGGGGATACCGCTACTATTTTCATTCGCCAAGGTACCTACGCTCTCCGGAAGACGCTGCACTTAGGCAAGGCAGATGGCGGTTCGAAGGAAGCGCCTGTCGTATGGCGATCTTATGGCGACGAGAAAGTCGTACTCACAGGCGGCAGAACAATCGAAGGGTTCACGAAAGTCACCGATCAATCGGTCATAGAGCGAATCAATCCACAATTCCGGGACAAGATCCTGCAAATCAACCTTCGCGCACTCGGCATCACGGATTATGGCACTATTGAAGGACGCGGTGGACCCGGAATGGAGCTATTCTTTGACGGAAAACGAATGTCGTTGGCTCGCTACCCAAACACCGATTGGCTTCACGTCGCGGACGTACCACAATCGGGAGACACTCTATACAACCGCGGACTGGATCGGGAGAAGAGGTTCAAGAATGTTCCGGTCGGCAGACACTATGGAAAGATTCAGTATTCCGGCGACCGGCCAGACCGCTGGTCACCGAAGAACGAAATATACATGCATGGCTACTGGACCTGGGATTGGAGCGATTCGTATCAGAAAGTCGAGTCCATTGACCCGGTTACCAAGACTATCTCCATCGCTCCACCCCATCATCATTACGGATATACAACGAATCAGCGGTTTTATTTTCTGAACGTCCTGGAAGAACTTGACACTCCCGCCGAATGGTATTTCGATCGTACAAACGGGGTCTTGTACTTCTGGCCCCCCGGAACGGTGCAGAAGGGAAGTGTGACCGTATCGATGCTCGATGCGCCGTTGATCTCACTTGATAGTACTTCGCACGTCATGATTCGGGATTTGAATCTTGCCTATTCCCGAGGCAATGGCATCGTTGTTGACGGTGGCGATCACTGCATGGTCGCCGGGTGTTCTTTTTCCTTCCTCGGTGGCGACCCGATTGTCTTCAACGACGGGAGTGAAAACGGGATAACGGGGTGCGATATTTTCGATGTCGCGCTGGCCGGTGTGATGCTGGGCGGCGGAGACCGGCTGACTCTTACTCCAGGTAAGAACTTCGCAACAAACAACCACATTCATGACTACAGCAAATGGATCAGGACCGGGCAATACGCGATCAATATCTCTGGGGTTGGCAACTATGTTGCAAATAATCTTATTCACGATGCACCTCACGAAGCGATTTACATCAAAGGGAATGAGCATTTGCTGGAGTTCAACGAAGTTTATCGCGTCTGCCAGGAAACCGGCGACGCCGGAGCGTTACACACCGGGCGCGACTGGACCTGGAGGGGAAACGTGATCCGCTACAATTACTGGCACGATCTCAAGGGTCCCGGATTGCACGGCGTGATGGGTGTGTACCTGGACGACTGGGGAAGCGGTTTCACCGTTTTTGGTAATGTGTTCTACAAGGCAGGCCGTGCTTCGTTCATCGGTGGAGGACGCAACAATACGATTCAGAACAATGTCTACATCGATTGCGAACCCTCTGTTCATGTGGATGCACGAGGACTTGGTTGGGCGGGGTATTATTTCGATGGCACTTACAACACGCTCACCGAACGGATGGAAGCTGTGCGCTACAATCAGCCCCCCTACAGCACGAAGTACCCCGAGCTTCTCACTCTCTACAATGATCAGCCGGCTGTTCCAAAGTATAATCTCATCACGCAGAATGTCTCCTTCCGCGGACGCTGGCTTGATGTGTACGACTGGAATGCATTCAATTTCGATTCAACGGTGACCATGAGGGACAACGTTATTGCCGATCCGCTTATCGTACGAAGACGTTCGGACGGAGAAACCGGTTGGGATCCGTACTATCTCAACATCGACATGAAAGAAGGATACGACCTTTACAAGTACGGCGACACGACAATTATGAAGGAATTTGAAAACAACGTCTTCCTCAACCACAATCCCGGCTTTGTAGATATCAAGAACAAGAACTTCCAGTTGAAGGATGATTCACCAGCATTCAAGTTGGGATTCAAGCGAATACCGATGGAGAAGATTGGATTGTACAAAGATGGGTTCAGGAAGACGATTTCAATCCTCAGAGAACCACAGCCTCAACACTAGTCGAGGATGACTGTAAGCCTACTGCAAAAAGAACGCAGAATACGGCTTCCCCTCACCCATGCGCTGGACTAACACCGCGAGTTCCAGCGCATGATAGTCGCCCCACATCGTCGATTCACCGCACGGAATTTTTCTTCCCTCTGGAACATGATCCCATCCGTTCGGCCTGTGGTAGACCGAATGCAGGATAAGTCCCTGATGCTCCGGATTTGTTGAAAGATACGGATCAGAAAAGACATGGCGCGTAACCGTAAGTCCGGCCTGACTGTACTTGCGCGCCAGTTTCTTGTCGCCTTGTGTCGATAGGTAATTACCAAGCCTGATCAACCCTTGTGCAGCGATGACCGCTGCCGAGCTGTCCACCGGCTCAAAGTCGTTGAAGGGTTCTGATGTCCGGTCGAGGTACGTGCCCATTTTTGCGAGGCCCGGTGCGCCCGTATCCCAATACGGAATGCCATCCCGCGGACTTTGTTCGATGTAAAAGTCGGCAACAGCGAGAGCGGTCTTCAGAAATTCAGCGGTGACAGCTGCTTTTCCACCATACGGGTCAAGCGATTTGCCCGGAAGTGTGGCCAAGAACTCGAGCTGCTCCGCATAGCCGCACAGAATCCACGCATGCCCGCGCGTCCATGTGGAGAACGGTGAATATCCCTGCTGCGTGCTCGGGCATCGATGACTTCCATCGTTGATATTGAAGATCGATTCATGAACCACCCGTCCGCGGATGTCATATGCATCCCTCCCTTCCCCAAAGTATACATTGTATTTTGAGGTTGTCTGCGCATGACGAATAAGACGGTGCAGCAAAGATATCTTCGAATCCTTCTCTCCCATCAATACGTGTCCGAGTTGATGCGCTACGGCAAGTGAACGAAGTGAGCGCACTGTATCCGAAAACAATGAATGAGGACCGTTGAAGGAATAAATGTAGCCGTTGTCCTTTCCAATGTCCGTCCACCGTGCAGCCTGAACCGCGCCACTAATCTTCAACGCAAGTTCATAAAAGTTTTTCTCCCAGTCGTTTCGCGGAATGCGACCTTCCCACATCAGGCGCAGCAGATTGCCATACGTGCTGATATTATTGAAGCCATGGTCATGCACTCCAATGTGGCTTACATGAGTTGCCATTTGCTTGACTGTGGCTTTTCTCCCGATTTCCAGAAACGATTCATCGTCCGTCGAGTCGTACTGGAGCAATGCAGAACCAAACTGAAAACCCTGAGTCCACTCTGTCCATCCACGGGAAGTATACACCCCGTCTACGGTGAACACGGGAGTTCCTTTCGCGGGGTCCCATGAACGATGCAGCAACTTGATCTTCTGATCGGATAATTCAAAGAGCCTGCTTATGGAGGAAAGAAGGTCTTTGGGAGTTATTTCATTGCGAATATCAATCATGGTCATAACCTTCGTAAATGAAAACCGCCATCGATATGGATGACTTCACCGGTGGAATATGGAAACTCGCCCATCAACAGAGCGCCCACAGCGCGCCCAATGTCTTCCGGCTGACCCCACCGCTTTTGAGGGACCAACCCCTCAGCGATCAACTTATCGTATTTCGCCTGTGCGCCACTCGTCATGTCCGTTTCCATAATGCCCGGGCGCAACTCATAGACACGAATTCCTTCCGCGGCAAGGCGAACGGCCCAGAGTTGACTTACCATTGCCAGGCCGGCCTTGGAAATACAATACTCACCTCTGTTGATGGAAGCGGTATCGGCAGAGATCGACGAGTTGAAAACGACCGTAAAACCATTTGGGAGAACCGGCGCCGGTTTTTCCTTCAGCCAATAATTGGCGATGAGTTGCGTGAGAAAGAACGGCGCTTCCAGATTGACTTTCATCACCTCCTCGAACGATTCGAGCGACGTTTCTGCAATATCGGCGCGAACCTTCGGACCAATGCCCGCGTTGCTGATGAACGCGTCGACGCGGCCGAGTTCCTTCAGCGTCTTTTCAAACAGCGCATTTCGGTCTTGACGTATTCCCATATCGGCTTTCATCGGGATGAACCGCTGACCCGCCTTCTGCTGGTGCTCCTTGCAAAGCGCCACGGTTTCATTGGCCGCAGAAGAGTTATTCACGTAATTGATGCCAATGGAAAATCCAAGCGATGCCAGCCGCGCAGCAATTCCTCGTCCGAGTCCCCGGCTCGCGCCTGTAATAAGAGCAACGGGTGATGTTTCATTCATGATTCTTCTCCAGGGGTCTTCAATTCATTTTCTTGCGCCGGGCGTTTATCCTGTCAAGCGCTTGTTCTTTATGCGACAGCTCCACGATGTCCCGGTACAGCTCCGGGCGTCTTGATGCAGCGACGGCGATTGTTCGATCATGCTTCTCCGAAAAGTAAAAGTGTGTCACTCGCTTTGCGTCCAGGTCAATTTCAAACGTCAGAACGCCAATCTCTCTGCCGATGTCTGCAAGAATCAGCCCATCACGTCCGATGAGACCGCTTCTTCCGATCATCTTGCCTGGTTTCCACTTTCCCCCGGGATATCCGTAACAAGCCGAGACGACATACAACCCCGTGTCAATAGCACGGGCCCGATACCGAATTTCCCAATCGACTTCACCCCAACCTGCTTGCACGTGCGGAAAGAGCAAAATCTCCACTCCACAAAGCATTAGAGCCTGGGCGACCTCAGGATACTCAATGTCCATACACAACATAATCCCGATCTTTGCGCAGTCGAGAGTAAACACAGGAAGATCATTTCCTGCAAGAATTCCCATTGCCTGCTCTTCCTCCGTGGGATGCGATTTTTGGTAACAACCCGCGATCTTCCCTGTTCGGTCGATGATCACCGCGAAACTGGAAAGAACGCCCTTGTATCGTCCGAACATCGGTATGACCACGTTCATCCGATATTTCTTCGCGGCGGAAGCAATAGCGCGAGTAAACCGTCCCGGAATTGGGTCCGGTACATACTCTTTCTTGCGTGTAGACGATGTACGATGGTGAAGGTTTGCATATTCACCGAAGATGACCAAATCAGATCCTCGTTCACCCGACTCTCGAAGAGCACGCTTGATCTGCTGAAGATTTCTTCTCTGCTTCTCAACAAATGTTCGGCCCTCAACCTCGGCCGGAAGCTGGACGGTACTGACGCGTACAATTCGCTTTCTCTTATTCATTCTACACTCTCTGCCAATGCCAGGGATTTTTTCAATTGCTTCTTGAAGTACCAGAGAATGAGAATGCCGAGTGTAACGGTACCACACCCTGTAATAGCATTTAGCAAGACCACATCAGATGCAGCAGGCACCAGATTGAGAGACAGAAGAGCGAGTCCAATGCCAATCGTCAGGACACCGACTATCTTGTAGGATTGCAAGGCATTCGGATCCCACCGAAGAGATGCCTTCGTTGCCGGATCTGCCAGATCCTTCTTGAATGCAGCAATCTGTGCAAGGGTGGAGGCTCTCTTTTCCTGAAAGAATCCTGACCCAAAGAAGACAAGTGTACTCACCAGCACGCCGCCGAAAATATTGAATTCATACTGGTACGGCGTCACATCAAAAACGACATTTCCCAGCCACACAACAACAAGCCCGGCGGTTGCCGAGGCAGTTGCCGACCATGAGGGGGTTTTCGTATACACGAAGCCCAGCATGATCGGTGTTAACATAGCCGGACCAAACCACGAATAGTACATCAATGCAAAGTCAAACACTCCTTTAGTCCGCTGAACGATAATCGCCGTAATAATTGCCAGCACGCCAAGAGTGAAGGCCGTTATTCTGCCGATAAGTAGTTGGCGGGATTCGGATGGACCGGCACCGTCCTTTGTTGTCCGTGCTTTTACATACACATCGCGCACCAGAATGGAAGCAAGATAATTGAGTTGCGTATCAACGGAAGTCATCGTTGCCGCAAGGATCGCGGAAATGGTGAGGCCGATAAGGCCGTTCGGCAGCAGCGTGAGCGCAAGAGTCACGAACGACGCCTCTGCCGGCTCGGTAAGCTGCGGCCAGATCGTTCCGATGGATGGAAACAGGATGCGAGCAGCCATCGTGGGTGCGATCCACAGCAGCGGAAGTACCAGGCTCAGAATCGCACACAGGATCGCCATCTTGCGAGCGTCACGCTCCGTCGGAACACTGTAATATCTCTGCCCAACGTGCCACGCAGCATTGTATCCAATCAGAGTGCTGATGAAGTATGCGATGTAGAACACCGGCCTGGCTGAAACATCACCAAGGCTTAGATAGCCCGCCGGACTTTCGGCCATCAATCGAGCGATTCCATGTGAAAAGCCGCCGCTTTCTCCCAATGCCATGAATGCAAGAGGGAAAATAAGAAAGCTGACGATAAGTATGACGACAAATTGGAGAACATCGGTAATGACCACAGCCCACAACCCGCCGGCGCTCGTGTAGATGAGCATGACCAAACCGGTGACTATCATGGAAAACTCAAGTCCGCTGACACTCACCATGCCGAGGCTGAAAGTGACGTCTGTAATACCGAGGGACGTGGAGATGAAGATGCAGAGAATATAGATATTCAAACCCAGTCCCATGATTGCGGGAACTATGGAGAGGAGCGTGTAAAAGTATGTTGTGCCTTGTGAAAAACGACGGGTGAGGAATTCCATCGGAGAAGAAAGGCGGGATCGTCGCCATTTCGTTGCGTACACAAAGTAGCCCAACCAGTACGCCCAGAAGGCTGATGTAAACAACACGACTGCACCCATACCATTCTTATACGTATAACCAGCAGCGGCAACGAACATAAACGCCGAGAAGCCTGCCACAAATGTTGAAATGCCGGCGATCCACCACGGAATCTTCCCGCCACCCTTAAAAAAATCATCGACGCTCTTGTTGAATTTTGTGAGATAGACGCCGACTCCTGTCAGCATCAACAGATATGTAGCGACAACCGCGAAATCCAGAATGTTCACCTGTTTGATTTGGTCGATCATTGTCGCCTGAGTTTTTCTTTTGAAGTATAAATTAGTTTGACTTTGTCCTGTCTACGAGACGCTCAATAACATATCGCGCGGGGGCGCTCACCGAATGCAATACCTGTTGAAATCCTTCAAACATATCTATGCCCCTGACCGGACCAATGACTCTGATGACGTGAACAACGCTCCCCGCATCCACTTCGTGCACGTACGAAAGTAAGCGCATGGC
>QKGJ01000260.1 GCA_003251275.1 Ignavibacteria bacterium | reverse complement strand
AGCCTCGTCGGCTATCTTCTCGTAGCGGCAGTGCTCCTAGTCGCGCGGAAGTGGCGGGATTCCCTTCATGAGATATCCCAGCAGCTGATCGGCGTGGGTGTGGTGCTGCTCTACGTGACGACGCTTCGCCTGCATTTCTTCACCGACCAACCGGCATTTGATGACAAGACACCAGTGCTTGCCCTGCTGCTGCTCGCTGTGGGGCTGAGTTTCTCTGTGTCTCTGCGGAGAAATTCGGCGTTCCTCGTTGCGATAAGTGCTGCGCTGGGATATCTCACAGCATTGATCGGAGGTCAGCCGTTCTTTGTCTTTGCGCTTGTTACTGTTCTCTCGGTTGCGGTAGTGTTTATTGCCCGCATGCGTGGCTGGCGACCCCTCATTGTCGCAGGAATTGGGTTCGCCTATCTCACCCATGCTCTGTGGACCATGAACAACCCCATTCTTGGAGGAACTATCGGGCTGATCTCGCCGTCGCTGTACAGCATGGGAGCTCTCCTCGTGTATGCGGTGGTCTTCGCGCTGGGGACGCTGTACCGCGGTTCAGGAATCACCGAGGATGAATGGGTTGGAGGGCAATCGTTTCTGAACCTTGCCGGCTGTTATCTCCTGTTTCTGTTCGTCAGCATTGCGAGGTTTGTACCCGATCTCTCTCTTCTTCATTTCGCCGCTTCAATCACTTTCCTTGCTCTCGCAGTAGCATTCTGGCTGCGTGAAAAGAGCAGGTATTCCACGTTTCTGTATGCCATCACAGGGTATGCGGCGATGAGCGTGGCCATAGTGGACCAGTTCAACATGCCTGACTATTTTGTGTGGCTGGGATGGCAGAGCATTATCGTTGTGTCAACCGCGGTGTGGTTCCGGTCAAGGTTCATCATCGTTGCAAATTTTGTCATCTTTCTTGTGGTGTTCGTCGCCTACCTCATCATTGCAGGTACCATGAGCGCTGTCAGTCTGAATTTTGGAGTCATTGCACTTCTCAGTGCAAGAATCCTCAACTGGCAGAAGCAGCGCCTGGAACTGAAGACGGAAACGATGCGTAATGCCTATCTGGGCAGCGCCTTCTTCATCTTCCCGTATGCCCTGTACCATTCAGTTCCCGAGGGTTATGTCAGTCTTTCGTGGTTGGGGGTTGCGCTCTTCTACTACGTGGTTAGTGTCGTCCTCAAGAACAGGAAGTATCGTTGGATGGCTTTGATGACACTCATCCTTATTGTTGCTTACGTGATTATTGTTGATCTGGTCAAGCTGGAGCCGACATACCGCATTCTCTCGTTTGTGGTTCTGGGTCTTGTTCTTCTGATGGTGTCTGTTGTTTATACAAAGAAGAAGCTGGCCGGAGAGGCAAAACAAGTGGCAAAGGTCAATTCGTCTGCGCAGTAAACTCATTGAGATCAACAACAATCGACTTATGGAAAACGCTGAGCAACCGCTGTCTGCCCAATCCAAACGAGACTTTCTCAAGTTCATCTTAGGTGGAAGTCTTTTGGCCTGGATTGCTTCTGTTGTCTACCCTTTGGTGGCGTACCTGAAGCCTCCCAAACAGGCTGAAGTGGAAGTGACCAGTGTCAAGGTTGGGAAGTTGCAGGATATCGAAAAGGACAGCGGTCAAATTGTAAAATTCGGTAGCAAACCTGTGATCCTGGTTCGAGCGGCGGACGGTAAGCTTGCCGCGTTTGGGGCAACATGCACGCATCTTGATTGTACTGTGCAGTTTCGAAAGGATCTGGGCGTGATATGGTGCGCCTGCCACAACGGGAAGTACGATCTCACAGGGAGAAATATTGCCGGTCCGCCGCCACGTCCGCTGGATCCACTGCGTGTAATTGTTCGGGGTGAAGAAGTCTTCATATCAAAACTGACATGAAAAACAAACTTCGTGGTATTTTCCACTGGATTGATGAGCGGGTCAACCTCCGTGATTTGATCGAGTTCATGGGCAAGAAATACGTCCCAATCCATGAGCATTCGGTGTGGTACTATTTTGGCGGAGTTTCTCTCTTTCTTTTCATTATTCAGGTGGTCACCGGCATCCTGCTCCTCCTCTACTACAAGGGGAGTGAAGAACTCGCTTTTGAGAGTATCAACTTCATCATGTCGAAAGTGCAATTCGGCTGGTTGATCCGTTCTATTCACAGCTGGGCGGCCAACCTGTTCATTCTTGCTGCCATCATCCATATGTTCAGTGTGTATTTCACAAGAGCATATCGTAAACCTCGGGAGATCACCTGGCTAACCGGGATGGCTATGTTGTTTCTGGGAATGGGTTTCGGCTTTAGCGGGTATCTTCTGCCGTGGAATGAACTGGCTTTCTTTGCCACAAAAGTTGGCACCGACATAGCAGGCGTTGTGCCTTTGATCGGAAAGCCGATCATGATTCTCATGCGAGGAGGTGACGATGTCACAGGGGCGACACTCTCGAGGATGTTTGGCTTCCATGTTGCCATTTTCCCCGGTTTGTTTGCTGTGTTCCTCGGCGTCCATCTACTGCTGGTTCAGCGCCAGGGAATGAGCGAACCGCTTGGCTATGAAGATTCTCCGGAGACGCAACGCACGATGCCGTTCTTTCCGAACTTCCTCCTCCGTGATCTTCTTCTGTGGCTCCTCGTACTGAATGTTATCGCTGTCCTTGCCGTACTGTTTCCCTGGGAACTTGGTCAGAAAGCTGATCTGTTCGCCCCGGCCCCGAGCGGCATAAAGCCGGAGTGGTATTTCCTGTTCATGTTCCAGTCGCTAAAATACATTCCTGCCCAAGTACTTTTTGTAGATGGTGAGGTACTTGGCATTCTGCTTTTTGGCCTCGCTGGTTTGCTGTGGACCCTTGTTCCTTTTTGGGATCGGAAGAGTGCTGCTGGTAAGAAGAGCCGTTGGACTACGTACGCGGGGTTGTTCGTTGTCCTGTACATTATTCTGTTCACAATTCTTGGATGGCTTGCATGAGTGAGCGCTTTGGTTTGAGGGTCATGTTCATCGTTTTCCTTCTCGTGAGTCCCGGGAAGGCATCGGTCTTTGCACAGGATCAGTGTCTGGCTTGTCACGAGCTCATTGAAGATAACCATGCAGCACTGTTCAAGAGGGATATTCATCATACAAAGGGATTGTCCTGCGCAGACTGCCACGGGGGAGACGCATCAAAGGAAGACATGGAGACCGCGATGGACCCGAAGGCGGGTTTCATCGGGATTCCACAGGGGGACCGCATCTCGGAAACGTGTGCGAAGTGCCATTCCAATGCCGCTACAATGGTGAAACAATACGATTCGATTCTTCCTTTGGATCAAATGGAACATTTACAGACAAGCGTTCATTGGGATCTTTCCACCTCGGGGAAAGAACATATCGTACAGTGTACGTCATGTCATGGAGCTCACGGAATCGTGCCGAAGGCAAACCGGAATTCACCCGTTCATCCACTGAACATACCTGCGACATGTGCAAAGTGCCATTCCAATGCGACGTTCATGCGGGACTACAACCCTAGTCTTCCTGTCGATCAACTCGAGAAGTACAAGACCAGCGTTCATGGAAAGCGCAATGAAGGCGGAGACCCGAAGGCCGCGGAATGTGCGAGTTGCCACGGCAGTCATGAAATTCTTGCGGCAAACGATGTCAGGTCCCGCGTCTATCCCACCAACCTTCCCCTAACATGTTCCCATTGCCATTCCGACGCGGCATATATGAGGGGATATGGCATCGCGTCGGACCAGTACGAGCAGTTCGCCAAGAGTGTTCATGGGAAGGCTCTGCTGGAAAAGAAGGATTTGGGAGCCCCGGCATGTAATGACTGTCATGGGAACCATGGTGCTGTTCCACCGGGTGTAGAGTCGGTTTCCAAAGTGTGCGGAACATGTCACGCGTTGAATGCCGAATTGTTTGCCACGAGTCCACATAAGAAAGCATTTGATTCCCGGAAACTACCTGAGTGTGAAACATGCCACGGAAATCACGAGATTGTCGCTGCAACTGATGAGCTTTTGGGAGTCAAAGGAAGGGCTGTTTGTGCATGGTGCCATAAAGAAGACAGTAACATCAAGGGTTATTACACTGCCCGAACGATGCGCGCCTTGACAGACAGTCTAATCGCCGCAGAGGATTCAGCAATCATGCTTGTTGCGGAAGCCGAACAGAAGGGGATGGAGATTGGAGAAGCGAAGTTCAAACTCCGTGAAATTCGACAGGCACGACTTGAAACACGGACCAAAGTTCATTCTTTCAATCTCAAGCAATTCCAGGAAGTTGCTGATGGTGGTTTCACTGATGCCTCTGCCGTCACCAAACAGGCTACCGAGGCGATAGACCAGTACTACTTCCGTCGGTGGGGTCTGCTGGTCGCGTCCTTGATTATTACGACGCTTGCAGTTTCACTGTTCGTCTACATTCGACGGATTGAAAACGAACAAGCGGTGAATCGGTAGGACGTTGCTCGTCTTGACAAAAAGACTGGTGTCGGTCTTGTTGCCAATGAGTTGACTTTGAGGATTCCCAACTGTCAGATCATGCCAACCTGGTGCAGCTATTTACATTCTCGATCAGTGGCCTAACGCGGAGGACTGAGGTCCTATGATGAGAGACAATCAATCCCGCACGTCCGGCAACAAGGCTATCCTGTTTGCCCAGCTCCTCAGTGTTTTGCTCATCTGGGTTTTTGTCGTTGCGATTACCATATGGATTATTAACCTCATCTTGCTCGCAGTCGACCTCAAGGACGCTCCAGGAGCGTCAGTGGCAATCAGTATTGTGGCAATCCCCGTTTTCATCATTCTGGCAAGCGTATTAACTTATGTCTTTGTTGGCCTGCAGAAGGGCAGAAAGGTCACATCATCCAAGATGGAGGAGAATTGACATGACCATTCGAGAGATTGGTGCGCTTTTGACCATCTTCTTGGCCGGGAATCTTCAATCTCAGGATCTTGATCTCCCGACCGATCCGCTCGATGGGCGAATCGTCTTTGAAGAAAAAAAGTGTATTACCTGTCACACAGTCGGTGGATATGGAGGCACGGCAGGGCCGGATCTGAGCCGTGATCAGTACTTTGGCAGTGGACTGGAACTGGCGTCTATCATATGGAACCATGCACCTGAGATGAACCGAAAATTCAGGCAGCTTCGGATGGACCGCCCGACGCTGACCGAGAAGGAGATGCGAGATCTGCTTGGTTTTCTGTACTATCTGCGTTACCTCGGTGAGCCGGGAAGCGTTGCCAACGGAAAGAGCCTTCTGAGTTCAAAAGGGTGTATGAATTGTCACAGCGTCGGCGGCCAAGGGGGGACGACGGGACCTGATTTCAGAAGTATTCAACGATATTCCGCCCCGCTATACCTGGTACAAGCAATGTGGAATCATGGCCCGGCAATGCTTGATCAAATTAACAAGGGGAAGATGAAGTATCCTCTGCTGACCGGCCAGAACATTGTCGATATCGCTTCCTATCTGCGCCAAGTAAGTACGGCCGATGTGGAAGCGCGTCTCTCTGTCGGGAATCCGGAAAAGGGGCGCACGCTCTTTGAGCAAAAACACTGCTCCACTTGCCACGTGGGAGAAGGAAAGCGGAAGCGGATTGAAGCGGGCCTCATAAAAATTGATCTCAAGAAGGGCGTCACGGAGGTTGCGAGTGCCATGTGGAATCATGGTCAGGCGATGCTCGACTTTATGCAGCAGCAATCCATCGAATGGCCAACATTTGAAAGAAATGAGATGGCGGATGTCATCGCCTACATCTACTTTCTCGGTTTCGAAGACAAGGATGGTAGTCCCAGCCGTGGTAAAGAAGTGTTCAGAGAGAAGGGATGCAGCGGATGCCACACACCGGGCGGCAAGGGGAAAGGACCCGATCTTGGTTCAGCCGAAGGGATAGACTCTCCTGTGAAAATGATTCAATTGATGTGGAATCACGCGGGAGAAATGGAGGATATGGTATTAACTCAGAACAAGAGATGGCCCCTGCTTTCTACGATCGAGATGCGGGACCTTTATGCCTTTCTTCGGAGAAGTCACACAAAGTAACTTCTGAGCACACTCCATTGAGTACATGAAATCCATGAGTCCCACAATGAAGTGGTTCCTGAGGCTGGGGCCTGTTATGGTCCTGCTTGTGGTTGTTGTGTTCTACCTTTCGCTTGGTGCGAATGACCGCGTCGCGCAACCGATCGCCTACAATCACAAGATCCACATCGAATCTGCCGGGCTGACATGCACCGATTGTCACTCTTCTGTCCAGTCCTCTTCTGCAGCATCGATTCCTAACCTTGAGATGTGCAGCACATGCCATTCGGAACAGCCGATTTCCGAATCAGCAGAAGAACTCAAGCTGATTGAGTTCGTACACCAAGGAACATCCATTCCGTGGCAGCGTGTCTACCATGTTCCCGACCACGTGTTCTTCTCTCACCGTCGGCACGTTGTCATAGCAAGACTTGAGTGTACGACATGCCACGGAAACGTCGATGAATTCACTGAGCCGGTCGCCGCTCAGTTTCTTCCGATAACCATGGACAATTGTATGGAGTGTCATCGCGAAAACAACGTCACCAATGACTGTCTCTCATGCCACCGATGAGGATCAGACATCTATGGAAATAACACGACGCGATTTTCTGAAGCTATTTGGCGGCATTTCTGGCGCGGTTCTGCTTGGTAACATGGATGAAGTGATTTCCCTGCCGGATTCGTGGGTGGAGAAAGCACAACATGGTCCCAGGATCGAAACGTGGCACAATACGATCTGCGGCCTGTGCCCCTCAGGATGTGGGCTTCGGGTTCGACTTCTTGATGGAATACCCGTCGGTGTAAAGGGAAATCCGGTCTATCCTGTGAACAAAGGTGGCCTCTGCCCACTCGGCCTCAATTCCCTGCATTCCTTATACCATCCGGATCGTATCAAAGGACCTATCAAACGAACTGGTGCTATCGCCGAGGATAAGTGGGTATCTATAAGTTGGGATGAAGCACTCAAGACGGTCAGCGACAGGCTGATCGAGTTGCGCAATCAGGGAGCGCCTCATCAAGTGGCATTCTTGGGCCACACGGAAGGCACTATCATGCAGCGCCTTATTCGACGTTTCATGGATGCGTTCGGATCGCCAAACTACTTTCAGTATGCTTCTTCAAAAAACGACGCTATACCCTATGCATTCCTTCAGGGCCACTCTACCATCCCGGCATATGATATCCTGAATGCGAGGCTCGTTGTCAGTTTTGGCTCCAATTTCCTCGAAGAAGGGTATTCCCCCGTTTACTATACGAAGCTGTATAGCCATCACGATGAACAGCAAACGCGTTATGTGCAAATCGAGTCACGGATGAGCCTCACTGCTGTCAATGCAGATCAATGGATTCCTATCAGGCCGGGGACTTATGGAGCCCTCGCACTCGGCCTGGCCTATATACTGATTCGCGAAGAGCTCTACGACATCGATTTTGTTCATCAACGAACGTTCGGGTTTGAAGATCGGAAAGACGGATCCGGGGCAAGACATGTTGGTTTCAAGAACATGGTGCTGGGGAACTACTATCCCGAAAAGGTTGAGGAGATAACTGGAGTCCCAAGTGCCACCATTCTGAAGCTGGGGAGAGAACTTGGCATTACCAGGCCTGCGCTGGTCATGGGTGGACAAGGGACCCTTGACAATACAAACGGGACCTTTGCCGCTATGGCGGTGCACAGTCTTAATGCTCTTCTTGGTAACTTCGAAAGAAAGGGGGGAGTCTTCTTCGTTGATGATCCCCCATTCACAAAGTCCGATCTGAAATTCCAGGATTCAGTTGCCCGCGACGGACTCCGTCAGCCCTCAATCGGACGGCCAGATGCCAGAACATTTCCGTTCACGCAATTCTCAATTGACACTTTTGCCAAGAGGATTCTCTCTGGTACCTCGTATCCGATCAGTGTGTTATTCATCAGCGGTGGAAACCCGGTTTTTGAATCACCCAATAGCCGTGAAGTTGCCGAGGCGCTGAAGAAGATACCTCTGGTTGTCAGTCTTGACGGATTGCTCAATGAAACAAGCGAACATGCACATTTGGTGCTTCCTGATCATCACTTCATGGAACGGTGGGATGAGGTATCAAATGTTGATTCAGTCGGATTTACACATGTTGGAATACAGCACCCGATGGTCTCTCCCATGTATGACACAAAGCACTGCGGCGACACCATCATTGAGCTTGCCCGCAGGATTGGAGGGTCTGTCGGACAAGCATTTGCAGTGGCCTCCTACGAAAACGAGGTCAAAGAGGCCATGAAGGGTGTCTACCAGTCGGGTAGAGGAGCAATCGTGTCCGAGGGTGTGGGAACCATGTGGATTGAATACCTTCAGCAACGTGGGTGGCAAATCGGCCAATACGCTTCGTTCGAAGAATTTTGGGACCGCCTGGTCAAGCAGGGTGGTTGGTGGAATCCGATCCGAAAGAAAGTTCGGATGGATCAGATGTTCCCGACTCCTTCGGGAAAATTTGAATTCTATTCTCATAAGCTGGAAGAGAAAATCAATTTTCTCGCTAAGGGAGCAGAAAACGGCGCCTCCCCCCAACATCGTGAACGCATTTTCAATCAGTTGCATATTTCTGCGCGCGGGGATAACGTTTTTCTTCCTCATCACGAACCGGTTCCCTACGACGTCGATATGCCTGTCCACCTGACCACGTTTCGTGTCCTTTCCATGCGCGATGGTCAGGGAGCTTCGTTGCCGATGATGCAGGAGATGTTCGGACATTCTATTCACCGGCATTGGGAAACATGGGTTGAGATGCATCCAGAAACTGCCGCAACGTATCACATTACGGAGGGGGCATGGGTGTTAGTACAGTCCACAGTAGGGACGCTCAGAGCGAGGGCGAAAATCTCTCAGGGTATCATGCCGAATGTCATTGCGATCCCCTTTGGACTCGGGCATAGCTCGATGGGTCGCTATGCGAAGGGCCATGGGGCCAACCCCTATGCGATTATGAAGAACATGTACGATATGCTTAGCGGGAAACCTGCACTGCAAGCGACCAAAGTAATGATCTCACGAGCGATGTGAACTAAAGGAGTGCTCTTATGCCAAAGTGGGCTATGGTGATTGACCTCGACAAGTGCACAGGCTGTGGTGCGTGCAGTGTGGCGTGCAAGATGGAAAACAACGTGCCCATCGTTGATCCGGAAGAGGCGCAACATGGGAGAGCGCTGTTCTGGATGGACATGGTGACGACCTTTGAGGGGGAGTTGCCTGATACACAGGTTAAACATTTTCCAAAACCCTGTTTTCACTGTGACGACCCTCCCTGCACGG
Source organism: Ignavibacteria bacterium (assembly GCA_003251275.1). GTDB lineage: Bacteria > Bacteroidota > Ignavibacteria > UBA10030 > UBA6906 > SZUA-287. The sequence goes on along the minus strand of QKGJ01000260.1, from coordinate 1,603 downwards.
TGGTTTGTCCTGTCGGCGCGACCTATCGCAATCCGGAAGGTATCGTCGCGCAGATCTATCATAGATGCATTGGGTGCCGCTACTGCATGGCGGCATGTCCATTCACGGCCAAGTATTTTAACTGGTACGAACCTCAGTGGCTTGATGAAGCTCATGGGATCGGCAATCCGGACGTTTCACGCCGAATGACCGGCGTCGTCGAAAAATGTTCGTTCTGTTCACACCGGCTGCAGCAAATCAAGGAAGCGGCGGATTTGGAAGGCCGGCCGATTCGTGAGGAAGAATACATTCCGGCATGCATGGAGAGCTGCCCAGCCGATGCCATCGTGTTTGGAGATATCGCGAACAGGGATAGCAGAGTGTCGAGACTGTCCCGCAGCTATCGCGTGTTCCGGTACGGTGAAGACCTCGGTGTCAAGCCAAAAGTATACTACTTAGCAAGAAGAACCGGCACATGAATACGATACTACAACAGCCAGTTCATGGTGATGAGATTCTGTTCAAGCCCATTTACGAGACGGGCAAGGGCTTCTATTCCGCATTCGGAATACTCCTACTCATCTTCCTCTGGGCGCTGTACATGTATATCACGCAGGTATGGTTTGGTTTGGGACTAACTGGGATGAACCAGCCAGTGACGTGGGGCTTTTACATTGTTAACTTTGTCTTTTTCATAGGAATCAGTCACGCGGGAACACTGATTTCGGCCATTCTTCGTCTCTCCAAAGCAGAGTGGCGGCGGCCGATAACTCGCATGGCGGAGGTCATCACTGCTATCGTCCTGGCAATCGGTGGACTTCACCCCATTCTTGATCTCGGTCGCCCCGACAGAATGATGAATCTCCTCACTGCGGGACGACTGCAATCGCCACTGTTGTGGGATGTCACGAGTATTACGGCTTACTTCACGGCCAGCACTGTCTATTTGTACCTTCCCTTGATCCCCGATATTGCCAGGATCCGGGATCGAGGGGGAAAACTCCGTTGGCTGTATTCCTTCATGGCTTGGGGATGGACAGGCACCGAACATCAGCAGCGAGTGCTGAACCGTGCCATCAATATCTTAATGGTGATGGTCATTCCGATCGCGATATCCGTTCACACGGTTATATCGTACATCTTTTCGATGACACTTCAGCCTGGGTGGCACAGTACGATCTTCGGACCGTATTTCGTTGTGGGTGCGATCTTTTCCGGAATCGCCGCATTGTTGATAGTGATGATCGCGTTCAGAAGAGCTTACCACCTGGAGGGTTACTTGAAGGAAATTCATTTTCGATATCTGAGTACTCTTTTGCTCATCATGTCGCTTATCTGGTTCTATTTTACTTTTTCCGAATATCTGACGGGTGTGTTTGGGGCAGAACCGCATGAAATGCATATTATCATGTACAAGATTGCAGGACCGTTTGCCCCGTACTTCTGGGGCATGGTGCTATGTAATTTTCTCCTTCCGGTGATTATCCTCGGTTTCAAGAGACTGAAGACGATCACAGGAATCTTTATTGCTTCCGTTGCAGTGGTGATTGGCATGTGGCTTGAGCGATTGATTATTGTCGTGCCATCCCTTGCAAATCCCCGGATGGATCTTCCGGCGGGGATT
>QKGJ01000244.1 GCA_003251275.1 Ignavibacteria bacterium | reverse complement strand
GTGTGGTGGAACCGAAGGAATGTTCGACGCTCTTCTTGCAGTCACCGAGCCCGGTGACGAAGTGATAGTAACTGATCCAACATATGCAGGAATGATATATCGCATCCGCCTTGCCGGGTGTGTTCCCAGGTTCGTTCCTTTCTTGGTTTCACAGGGAGAGTGGCGACTCTCGCTTGATGATCTCTGGAAAACAGCAAATGAAAAAACGCGGGCACTTTTTCTGATGAATCCCTCGATGCCCTCCGGTGCCGTACTAAACGAAGAAGAATGGAAATCGATACAACAACTTTGTGTCAATCGATCCATACTGCTTCTCTACAACGCGGCAATGGAACGTATACTCTTTGATGAAAGAAAGGTCATCCACCCGGCGTCTTTTGATGGCATGGAAGAGTTTACGATTACAATTGGATCAGTTTCGAAGGAATTCCGCATGATCGGTTGGCGTATCGGATGGGTTGCCGGACCTCGTGACATCATGAACGATATCTCCCGCGTTCACATCTACAACGTGGTCACTGCAACCGGTATCGCGCAATCAGGCGCAATCGCTGCACTGCTTTCCGATGGAGCGGATTTTCGCCGATGTCTCGCCGAGTGGCAAAACAGGCGCAACATGGTTCGAGAACAGCTGAAGGACTATGCCATCGTCAGACCTGATGGTGGCTGGTCACTCTTGGTGGATGTCGGACGTTTGGGGCTGGATTCATTCTTCGCCTCCGACCTTCTTCTCACCAAAGGGAAAGTTGCGGCCACTCCCATGCGTGACTGGGGGTCAGCAATCTGTGATCGGTATGTACGACTAGTCTTTAGCAACGAGCCCCTTACCAGACTCTCATCACTGAGAGAGCGATTTCAGAATGCTCTGCCTTTTCCCCTTTCGGATAAATAGTTGACGAGTTTTTTCTTCACATCATCGGTAATTCCTACAAACTTCCTTCATAGTTTCATCAATATCTATATTCAAATAGACCGTGATGGATTGGCGTAACCTTTGTTTCATATGAGGAGGAATAATAGGGTGAAGGGCGTCACCGAGAGGACATTGGTGCATATGCAAGGGAGAGGATTATCCCTACAACTCATTTCTTTCGATAGGTCATTCTAAGCTGTCGGTAGAAAAGAATAGATCGGGGAATCAATACACATGTATTTAAAGCAAGTCGACCAGTTGGTGAAAGAGGGTAATTACGAACATGCACTTGATATCATAGCGCAAGTTCGCGCTGCGAACCCAAAAGACTTTTATGCGCTTGCGTACGAAGAACGAGTTCTTGCCCTCCTGCATAATCGCGACAGCAATTCCAATCAAGAAGGTCATGATAGTTCTCTTGAAGAAGAAGCCCTCAGTGTTGAGATTCCAACCCAGGAGATGTTGAAATCGTCAGCACTTCAGGAGCGCCTTGAGGCAATCCTTGCGCGGGCGCGGGATCGCGCAGGCCGGAGCGAATTCAAGCAGGCACTCGACGATTTGAAAAGAGCAGAGATGATTGCTCCCTCTCACCCAGAAATCGAGACCCTCCGTCATGAAATCCTCGATACGCAAGCGAAAGTCGATCGCGAACGGGAGAAGAAAGAGGAAAAAGAAGCTGAGCTGGAACAGCGGAATCAGCGTATCGCTGTCCAGGCCGACCTTGAAAGAATCCAACGGGACGAAAAGGAAAAACACCTTCGAGAGCATGCAGCGCGTAAACTTGCTCAACAGGAAAAAATTCTGCAATATGTTGCTCAAGCAAAGGAGTTGTTCAATTCAGACCGAATGGATGACGCATTAAGAGAACTTGTTTTTGTCGATGTCATCGATCCGGACAACACCGACGCCAAACGGCTTCGGAAGAACATTGAAAAGCGCAAAGAAAAACTCCAACGCGAAGCATCTCGCAAAGAGGAGGAGCGGAAGAAACAGGAACAGATACGTGACACTATTCGTCGCCATATCGAGGATGCAAACCGTTTGACTGCCGAGCGAGAATACGACGAAGCGCTCAGCATCGTCACACGCGCTTATCTTATTGATCCCTCAAACGAAGACTTACAGCGTTGCGAGGAGCGGATACTCGCTATGCAGGATGCTGCACTCAAACAAGAAGCCGAAGAGCGAAGACTTGTGGAGGAGGCACGGAAGACAGTCCTTGCTGAAGAACGTCGAAAACAGGAATTGGAAAGGATTTTACAGGAAAAGCGGGCGGAAGAGGCAATTCGAAAAGAGTCCGAACGAAGAGCAATAAGCCTCCACCTTCAAGCTGGCCGGGATCATCTGAAGGGAAGACGATTTGACGAAGCACTCGAAGAAATTGCGAAGGCCTTTATCCTGGACCCCTTTGACGCGGAGGTGAAGAGGCTTGAAGGGGAAGTTCTTCTGGCGCAACGACAGCGAACCGAGGCTCAAATCGGCGAGGATACCGGAACGGCATCGACCGTATCGTCCTCTGCATCGGACCATCAGGCTGCCATCAAAATATTATCGCGATCGCTCGAATACTATGACAAGGGAAACCTCCCCCAGGCACTGGAAGAAATTGACAAAGGACTTCTTATAGCTCCGGACCAAGCAGACCTGAAGAAGTTTCGGGAAATTGTCGAGCATGATCTGGCGTCCGCCGTCAACGCTGCCGCGGAGACCGATACCTCTCTGATCCGATACCTCGAAAAGACCCGCGCCTTTATCGATTTGGGAGATTTCGAATCGGCATTAACGGAAATTGCGCTGGGACTCACGACATTTCCCCATGACGACAGCCTCAAGAACCTCGAAAAGGAAGCCTGGCGATTGTACGAGGGGGTATCAAGAGACTCCACCGAGGGCGAGCCATTATCGGCTTCCGAAAAAGTCAAAATGCATCTCATTGCCTCCGAACAGTTCAAGGAACAAGGTGATTTCGGAAGTGCATTGAAAGAGATAATGCATGCGTATGAACTTGATCCGGACAACAAGGAAATACGAAAAGCGGAAATTGCCCTGCACCAGGTAGAGTTGCAGAAGACTCATGGAGAAAACCCAAAACTCAAGCTGGTGTATCGCAAGAAGAACGCTGCTGGTTAATGGATGCACAGAATATGGACTCGTAGTTCGACACAATGAATAATCCTCGTGAATCCATACAATCGATCATCCCCGAACAACTTCACAATACCACCCGGCTTGTGAACGCGGGGAAGTATGCTGATGCACTCAAAGTTATTCGCACAGCCAAAAATGCCCATCCGCGGAACATCTACATCATTGCGCTGGAAAAACAAGTTGAGCGACTTTCGATCCTTTCACAAAGCGGAAGACTAACGCGTCAAATGAAGGACGAGATCCTGGGTTCGTTGCCGGGGCTTGTTGATCGCGCGACTTTCGAAATCGAAGAGCATGATCTCCCCCCCCGTCCAGTCGCACCTCCTGTAACAACTCCGCCACCGATCGTTGCAGAAAAACCCGCAAAGGACCCGGTCGCAAACAATCTGAAGCAACAGTATTTCGACCAGGCAGAGCGGTTCATTACGAGGGGTGCATATGACAATGCTATGGCGGAGATACGACGCATTCAAATGATTGATCCTGAGAATGAGGTGGCAAGAGAGATTGAAGAAAAGATTTTGAAGTTGGCAGAAAAGCGACTAAAAGGTCCCAGCATCCCACTACAGCATGAAGTTCCGGTTGATGTTTCCAAACATCTCATGAATCATCGAACTGATGAGGATGACGTCGACAGGTCTTTCGGTCAGCGAATGCCCGGGTTCACAGGACCTCAACGTGATGTAGTATTCGAGGAACCTATTGAGAAGGAATATGTCCCCTCACGGCCCCCCATCCTCTTCGTTGCGGCTGTTCTTGTTCTCTTTGCCATGGCAGCAGGCGCCTATTACTATTTTTCCACACCTCCTAACCCTGAGCCGAACCCAATCGATGAAGATGTCTCAACTCCATCAGAGTCGTTCAAGTTTATTGGACAGGAGGAAGAATCAGTCGCTCAGCATGAAAACCTACACGTTGTGGATAGCACTGCCATGCCACAAAATGGAGAAATGCTTGAGGAAAAAACTCCTGAGGTTCGTGCGCTCGAAACGACTCCTCCCATTTCAGGCAAGCCGTTCGTTCAGGAGAGTGCCAGCAACGGAAGAACTTCTGCTCCACCGCAGAAGCCGCAGCCTGAAGTAAAAGCCAAGGAGCTAACTCCGACAATTTCGTCGATTTCAAAAGCACAAAAGCCAGTCCCGCAACCGGTTGCAGCCCAAATGTCGAGCCCTTCCCCGTCGGGCCAGACATCAAGCGAAGAAGAGGTGACTTTTGCCAAATTTGAAGTTGCGCCGCGCGTTGTGCAGCTGCAGGAACCGACTTACCCTGACAGCGCAAAAAAGGCTGGCCTTTCCGGTCAGGTAATAATCCATGTTCAGCTCGATACTCAAGGTAGGCCGATAAGCGCTCGTGTATTCAAATCTTCTAATTCAATATTTGAGACTCCTTCCATCGTTGCGGCACTCAAGTCCAGCTATTCCCCTGCCCAGACTGCCAACGGTCCGGTCATTGCATGGATAAGTGTCCCGTTTCTGTTCCGACCGCAGTAATCTCGTCCCCCTTTTTTGTAGAATTTTCATCTGAATCGACAGGAGCTTCCTTCTTCGTTTGAACTTTCTCGCCTTCTGAACCAAAAAAGCTCTCAAAGTTCTGGCGTAACCTTTGTTATATATCATGGGAAAGAGGCAAAGTGTTGCTGATCGGAGACTACAGGAGGTGGGGAAGAATCGAAGCGCGCGCCTTTAATGTCGGAATGATTCATAGGAAATTCGAGAACCATGCTTCTCAGGCAAGCCGATAAACTCGTAAAGGAGGGGAATTACGAAGCAGCGCTGGAGGTAATCGCGCAGGCACGCGTCCTCGATCCAAAGAATGCATACGCGGAAGCGTACGGGGAAAGAGTCCTGGCACTTCTCAATGCTCAAAAAGCGAATCCAGCAAATGACAAAAATGAGTCACCCGAAACCCCGGCAAAGGGCACCCCTCTCTCTCCTGTTCTCGAACAGATATCTTCCCTTGCCATTCAGGAGGAAGAGCGTCACTTGCAAGAGATGGCAGAGAATAGAGAACATGATTCCAACGAACAAGGAGAGAAAGACCAACTACGTTTGAATAACGACGTCCGCAAAGCAGCGATCATTGCAAAAATAGGTTCATACCTGGCGAGAGCGAAGGAACTTGCAACAAGGAATGAGTTCAACCGCGCCCTTGATGAGGTTTCACGGGCTTATCTCCTCGACGCCGCGAGTCAGGAAATAGCGCAGGTCGAAAAAGATATTCGTGCTCGGCAGGAAGAGTTCGAAAAGCGGAAGCAACAGTCCTCGGCGGAGGAGGCCCGAACCCTTGAGGAACGCCGGGCTGAAGAGCTTCACGCCGAGTTGCAACGAGTGCAGCGTGAGCAGGATGAACAAAAGAAACAGGAAGAGGAATCCCGTCGGAGCGCGCAACAGAACAAGATCAAACAGCATCTTGAAGCCGCAAGAACGTACCTCGAAGAGTCAAAGCTTGAAAAATCGCAGGATGAACTGAAGTTCATTCATGCACTTGATCCATCGAACAAAGATGTCGGAGCACTCTCCCGGGAGATACAGGTAGCTCTCAAAAAACGGCGTGAGGAGGAGGAAGAGCGCGCAAAGAAGAAAGAGGAAGAGGAACAGAAACGGCTTCAGGCCCTTCATCAGGCTGTTCAAAAACAAATATCGCAGGCCAGAATGCTCGCAGCAAAAGAAGATTATGGCGCGGCTCTCACCATCATTGCGCGCGCATACATCCTCGATCCCGTCAGCGACGAGCTGCAGGAATGCGAGAATGAACTTCTTGCCGCACAGGAAGATTTTGTCCGACTGACCGAAGAGAGAAAACGTCGAGAGGCGGAGGCAGAACGAAAGAGAGTTGAGGAGGAACACAACAAGCAGAAGGCCGCTGAGCTGGAGAAAATCCTTCGTGAGAAAGAGGCCGCACGTGAGGCGGAGAAACAAGCTCAACAAAAGGAGATTGAGGAATATCTGTCATCCGCCAGGGAACACCTCGTCGCTCAACAATTCGATCAGGCTCTCTCCGAGGTTGCGGCGGCGTTTCGCCTGAATCCGTTCGATGAGGCCACGCGGATCCTTGAACAAAAGATCCGAAATGCCCAGACTGAGTATAAGGAAGGCCTAGTGGACGAAGCGGACGAACCCCAGCAGGATACCGGTGCCTCTGTCGAAAGCCATCGAGTCCAGGCTGAACGTTTCCGCGATGAGGGAGATTACCAACGAGCATTGGATGAAATCACGAAGGCTTTTGCCCTCGATCCGCTGAATGAAATCATCTCACAACTATCGGACGAGATTCTCAAGGAGTTCCTCGCTCATCGTGAGCAGGCAATATCAAATGGAGAACGGAGTACCCGTACAACAGTGCAAGAACATCTTTCCCGGGCAGAGGGCTTTTTGAACAAAGGAAGTTTCCGCGACGCCCTTCGCGAAGTCAACACAGGACTCGATATTGATGGCGCGAACAAGGAACTCCTCGCTCTTCACGGCAAAGTGTCCGGAGAACTCCAAGCGAAGAAGAACGGTAAGGACTCATCCGCGTCGGAGAAGAAAACGGTGAAACAGTCGAAAACATCCCACCGGGATAGAGCCCAGCTGTTCTACGCGGCCGGGCAGTTTGATGAGGCCCTGGCAGAAGTTGCTTTGGCATTAGCGATGGACGAAGACGACGAAGCAGTGAAGGATCTGGAAAGACGAATATGGGAGGCAAAAAAAGGCATCCCCAAAAACGGACAAGTCAGTGACCCTGTGCTGCAGACGGATCCATCAACCACTGAAATCCAACAGTGTCTGGATGCCGCCGATGCGCTTGCCCAAAAGGGTGAATACGCAAAGGCCCTCGATGAACTTGCAAAGGCGTTTGTGATTGACCCGCTTAATGAGGACGTGACGAGTTTGGAAAACAAAATTCGCCAAATGGAGTCTTCAAAGCAAAATAGTACCGAAGGGAAATAGAGTAATGGATTCATTCTTTCATAAACCCGAACGCTGATATGACCCTGCAGAAAAAAAATCAGGATGAACTCGCGATATCCGAGCAACTCTACGATATTCAGGATTACGCAGATAGCGGACAATACCAGCGTGCTATGGAGATGGTCCTTGAGGCGAGGGACCGACATCCTCAAAATATCTTCCTTATCGCGATCGAAAAACAGCTTGATAAACTCCTGGAGATGAAAAAGAACGACGAACTCACCAATGACAATGTGGATGATGCCCTCTCTCCCCTTCCCCATCTTATCAAAAGGGCTATTGACGACATTAACAACGAGAGGCATGGGATCGGTGAGACTCCGGCACAACGGGCAGCAGCACAAAAAGAACAAGAAGCCAGCGCGGCAGCAATTCAGCGTTTGAAGTCACAATACTTTGATCATGCGGAAGAGAGCATGGAACGCGGCGACTATGAAAGTGCACTGAACGAAATTCGCCGCGTAAAGATTATTGATCCGGCAAACCATCAAGCGAAAGATCTCGAACAACGAATACTTTTTGAGATTGAAAAACTAGAGCACGAACCCGTTGCAGCCCCAACAGAGGATCTCCCTGGTGACCAATCTGTTCCCGACTTGGATTTTCTGGAGGTAGTAGAACAAACACCGACTCTCGAGATCGTCCCGGCTCCGGGTAACGACCTGGTTGAATTCACGGTCATTGACACCGCAGCTGGTGGGTCTTTCAAAGCTCCGCCTTCGCATAGCAGGCATCTCCGGCAAGGGGAGGAACCAGCGCCAAAAAAGAAATCAATACCGTTTGGGTTCGCAACCGTCGCGCTCATTTTGTTTGTTGCCGTCATTATGATTGTCCGTAGTCTGCTCGACTCAGGTACTCCTCCACAAAGCAGTCTCCCAATGCCTGAACCTCGCAAGATGCAGGCGGGGGAGGAACCTGCAGTATCACCAATCGGGTCTCAGGTTGAGGATATGAATGTTTCACCGCCGGAAAACAAAATTGACACGAAGATTTCGCCACCTGGGACCAGATTGAAGGCTGAGCAAGTGAACGAGCCGCAGCGACGTAGTATCGAACAACCAACTCGGAAACAGGAATCGTCGAGACCAGCATCGTCCACATCGACAAGTCGCGCCAGACCGAAGGAAAACTCTGTTGCTTCGCAAAAACCTCCTTCTGTTGCAAAGGTGGCCGACGACGAACCGGCCACAAAGCCGCCGACACCGGTCGAAAAGAAACCCGCGGCGACAATAGTCTACGAAGAACGTCTTCCGCAGGTAAAGAAAATCGAGCAGCCCAGATTCCCCGACGCGGCGCGACAACTGGGCATTAACGGAGAAGTCATTGTCCGTGTTCAAATAAGCACGGAAGGAAAACCTCTTCAAGCAAAAATTGTCAGGAGTTCAAACGTCGTATTCAATGATCCGGTAATCGAAGCCGTAATGAAAGGAGAGTACATTGCCGGAGCAATGTCGAGTGGTCCGGTTACAACCTGGATCACCATTCCATTCCGATTCAGCCGCTGAGTCAAACAAGAAACCGACGAGAGAGGTACAGGGGAGTTTCTCGCCGTCTCTATTTCTTGAGCCGTTCCACCTACTTTTTCTTTTGCGTTCGATAATTGTCGTATTGGATTGCCTTCTTTGCCCTGCCGCCATTCTTATCCTCAGCAAGAGAATCCGCATAACCCCGCAGCTTTTCCTCTTGTTCCTTTATAACGGCACCCACTTCGCCTCCAACCCGAGCCGCCGGAGATGAAAGAATAAACGACCGCGCATCACTTAGTGCGGCCTCTGCGTCTTCACGTCTCCCCTCGTCAAGGGCTCTCATTGCATTCTCGACTTTCTGGGTCGAAATGGCAATGTCTGCTTGCGCTTGCGCCTCAAGATCACGGTTTTTTTCGATTACCGCTGCGTCACGGGTATAGTGAACTGTCGCAGAAAATCCGTCGACACGACCAATCCTCACAGGAGATCCATCATGCCTGAATATTCCTCGTGCAGCCACGAGGCTGCCTGATCCCTCCGGGATATCCAAATTGATTGTGAATTCTCTACATTCATTCGCATAAACATCTCCCACGTGAATGACGTACCGATCTTTTTCCCTCTTGTACTCACACCCGACAATATCCCGAACCGCCACTCCTCTTCCAAGCTTCAGTTCAATTGATGCATTTTGAGCAATAACAGACGAGATGGTATGAAGCTCTTTGTTCATGATAGACGCCAACGACGATGGACTCTCAATAAAATAGTAATTTCCCCCACCGCTTTCAGACAATCCAACCATCAGGTTTTCATTGTAGTCAAGCCCAACACCCATTGCGGTCAACGAGATGGATTCAGTTCGATACCTTCTGGCAATCCGATTGAGTTCAGAGGGATCGGTTATGCCACGGTTTGCCAGTCCGTCAGAAAGGAGTATCACCCGATTCGTGTATCCCTTGCGAGCATTCCGCTTCACCTGGCGAAAACCTTCCACCATGCCCCCGCCAAGGTTCGTGGCGTTGCGAGGGTATACTTCATCCACGATTCGCTTGAGCTCCCATTTATTTCCAACCCGTTGAGCGTGCCGGACAACTTCAACGACATCATCGTAGATGACGATGGAGAGAATGTCATTGGTGGCGAGCTGATCAATTAATTTGTAAAGAGCTGCTTTGGCATATTCGATTTTCCCCTGATCGCCCATCGAACCACTTCGATCCAACACGACGGCAACATTCAAGGGGCTTCGATCGGTCACACGTATATCGGATGTTGACAAACGTATCTGGAGATATGCCGGACCACCATTGCTGGAGATGTAAGGATAGTTCAAGCGACCATCCATCGTAACAGTGACCTCATCCGGCGGTCTGGAGAAACTGTGCGCCCGGCCAGACGAACCGACGATCATCAGTAGGAGTGCAAGTACTGAGCAAGTGCGTATCATGTCATCCTTCCTTTCATGTATATTGTGCTTTGACTTCAACATCTTACCAGGTATACCGAATCGTGTACCGCATGACTTTTTCTTTGTCTTTTCCGATTTTCACTGGAAAGCGGATCGTTGATTGGTCGACTTTCTCCCACTGTGTGGTGCTCCCGGTTACTTCCCACTGGTTCCACCGCCAGGGATGCTCGTAGACCATTACTTCGGCCGACTCACTCTTGTGGTTTCTGACCTTGATTTGGAATGTTTCCTCAACAATGTGTCCCGATGAAATCACCTTGAAATCCTTCTGCGCACGTTCCCCGACAATGTCAAACGCATTGCCGAGGTAGAGTCGGATTTCTTCATCCTTTGGAGTATGGTCGATCAGATCTTCTCCAATAAACTGTTCTTTACCATCGTCGTCTCGCTTGTAGACTCGGACCTTTCCTTTCGGTAATGGCATTCCAAGGCCTGAATGTTCATCGTTCTTGAACACTACATAGACGCCCACCTTTGGATTGGACTGCTGGCCGAAACTACCCTGCTCCCGGTAGGAGTAATTGTTCCTCCAGTACACCCACTGGTCTGCGAGGCCATCATAGATGAAGACTTTCTTCGAAGAAACGTTCCTTCCCGACGTTAGCTCAATCTGTTTTGTCTCGTTGTTCCTGATATCCGTTCTCCGGGAGAGAGCGTAGAGTTTGTACTCAAACAACTCGGACTGGACAAATTGCTGTTCGGCAACTGCATCTGCTGCATACGCGTTTTTTGAAAGCTGACGTCCGACACGCATTTCGTTTTGAACAATATTGACGTCGCCCGCCACAAGTTTCAGTCCGGCGTTTTGGAACGTCGTTCCCGAATTATTGGTAATAGTAACCCATCCTGTTAAATCCAATGAAGCGTCATCCTTGCTGAGGAGCGCGACGTAGTTTGAAGACCAGGCAAGTTGCCCTGCCAGATAGCTGATCTCAGCTTTGTGTTTTCCTTCCCTCGTGTTGCTGACCAGCCACTCCAGTTGAGGCC